>DUCW01000127.1:15806-20032 GCA_012959595.1 Gemmatimonadota bacterium | reverse complement strand
TAGAACTGGGAAATTTAGAGAAGATGACCTGTACTCCAGAAAGACTAAACCTGACCTGACTTTGGATTCAGTAGCTTCCCTCCCTGCTGCACTCGGTGTCGGTTTCAATTGATAGCTCCTTTTAACCCATCCACAAAATGAGTTTGACACAGCAAAGCGATCCTATAGCATTGTTCCGCGAGTGGTTTATGGCAGCCAAAGAGTCTGACCTAACTCTTCATGAATCTATGTCGCTTTCAACTTCTACCTCCGCTGGATTTCCATCTTCCAGGATGGTCCTCTTAAAAGATTTTGACTCCAGAGGTTTTATTTTTTTCACTAACTATAACAGCAGGAAGGCCCAGGAAATTCAAGAAAATCCCAAGGTGTCCCTTTTGTTCCACTGGCCTACACTGGAAAGACAAATCAGAATCGAAGGCAGTGTGACACGAACCAGTATTGAAGAATCAGAATGTTACTTTAGAACACGTGATAGAGGTAGTCAAGTTGGAGCCTGGGCATCGAAACAAAGTGCCACAATCGGCCAAGAATCGATCGCAGACAAAGTGAAAGAAATAGAGAATCGTTTTGAGAATCAAAAAATTCCTCTACCATCCTTCTGGGGCGGCTACAGGGTTTCTCCCAATAGAATAGAATTCTGGCAGGGTCGTCCCGACCGCTTGCACGAGCGCCTCCTATTTGACCGCGAAGCCAAAGGCGATTGGAGCACAACATTGCTTTACCCTTAGTACCATGCCAAAATTTCCATAGAACCCCACATTCGTGGATAAGAGTGAGGGTTATTTTTTTCCACTTTTCAAAATTGTCAAAACGATTTCAAACATTTATTTAAAACAAAACAGAGAAAAGTAAACAATTAGAGACTAAGACTATGCCCAAAAATATTATCTTAGGTATAACCATTGGGATAGTGGTAATCGGTACCGCACGTTTCCTGTGGGCTCCGTTAGAGAAAACGACCCACTACCATGCAAACTGGGCTGTCTACATAGATGATGTCCGCCTTGATCTTTCTTCCGATAGATATATGGAGGACGTGTCCAGCTGCTACGGTTCTGGTGGACATGTTACCCCCGAATCGCGAGTCCACATGCATCTGGGAGAGCAGGATATCGTACACATACACCACGACGGTGCTGCCTGGGGGCATCTGCTGACAAATCTGGGATTAGGAGTCGGTGAGGGATTCTTGGTTTTCCCCGACGGGACAAGCTTGTTCGATACGGAAGACAAACGTTTCACATACGTCCTAAACGGTCAGATCCTAACTTCAATACACAATCAATTAATTTCTTCAGCAGATAGAATGCTAATAAGCTATGGATCCGAATCCATTGACTCAGTATTGAAAAATCAATTCTCCGGTGTCATGTCCAATGCATCTGAATACAATGACAAAGCTGACCCAGCCACTTGCTCTGGAGGTCACGAACCCCTACCTCTCCTAGATCGTTTAAAGCTAGCTTTTTGGGGTTAGTAAAATCAGTGCCTCATTGTGCCCCCGAGACATAGAAGCTTAATATTCTTGGAATGGGTTCATTGACCTAGTAAACGCCTACATATAACACAGTTCAGTTGTCAGGAGAAAGACATGTTTCGATCCACTTTATATACTTTGTTAGCAACCGTTTTTCTAGTAACTCCCAACGGACTCAACGCCCAGACTTCCGGTCCTTCCAACGGCTCGTTGGTTATAGTAGGGGGAGCAATGAGGGATCCAGGGATCATGCAAAGATTTATGGACCTCGCCGGTGGCAATGACGCTCCAATAGTGGTTATTCCGACCGCTGGAGGAGAAGAGGAGTACGATCAGTTTTATTCTGGACTGAAGGCTTGGAGAGACCTAGGTGCTACCAATATGACCGTCCTACACACCAAAGACCGTTCAGTAGCAGATTCGGAAGCTTTTGTAGCTGCCCTTCAGGAAGCAAGCGGAGTCTGGTTTCCCGGAGGGCGTCAGTGGCACTTGGCAGATTCTTATTTGGACACAAAAACAGAAGAAGAGTTGCGGAAAGTACTGGAACGCGGTGGTGTCATAGGCGGTTCATCTGCAGGAGCCAGTATCCAAGGTTCATACCTGGTCCGTGGAGACACTCAGACTAATGAAATTATGATGGGAGATCATGAGGTCGGTTTTGGGTTTTTGACTAACTCGGCGATCGATCAACATCTATTAATGCGGAACCGTCAGTTCGATCTGGTGGATGTCATCAACGAACACCCAGAGCTCTTAGGCATAGGGATAGACGAAAACACAGCGATCGTGGTAACTGGAGACGAGTTTGAGGTGGTTGGTCAAAGCTATGTTGCAATCTACGACAACACTCGCATGATCGGAGATCGAGGCTTCAGCTACTTCCTCGCCCCTGGAGACAGATTTGACATGAAGACTAGAGAAGCACGAAGACCAGCTAGAACATTTCAAGCTGTAGATAGAGCTAAACCAAAGCGGTGGCCAGGAGGATAGACTTCCGGCAAATACTCTGGGCAGTTCCGTTCCGTCAATTTAAAACAACTGCTTCTCAATCCCACAGAAACGTATGGCCGTTAATGCCAACGTTCGTGTAGCCGTTAAAACTTCATTGATAGGTACGAATTCATCTGGGCCGTGAGCATCCCGGACATCTCCCGGGCCATAAAGTACTGCCGGAGTAGAACCATGATTGACCAGTAGTCCCATGTCGGAACCATAGGGAACTCCAGTTACTATGGGTTCCGTTTCAGTTACCGTCAGATGGGACTCCTGAACGGCAGCAGCAATACCGACTTGCGGATCCACGGTAGCAGATTCGAATCGACCACCCCACCACTCAATTTCTGGCTTATGCAGACTTAGCCAGGGGTCACTTTGTGCAGCTCGCTCCATCGCATCCTGAAAATCTTCTCTAGCGGTGATAATTTTTTCTCCTGGTTTAATCCCATATCGCCCCTCAAGAAGGACTTCTTCAGAAACAGAAGAAGCCCATTCTCCCCCTGCAATTTTCCCTACACATATGGGAAAAGGAAGCCGACCAGGAATCACCGAATCTCCTCCTTCGTTACGCTCTTTCTCAAACGAGTTTAGAGCCGAAAGAATGACAGTACTCTTTTGGATCGCACTTACACCTTCATCCCGCAAGGCACCGTGTGCGGCCCTGCCATCTACACGTATACGAAAATTTTGACATCCCGCTCCTGTAGTCACCACCTGTAGTCCGGTGGGCTCCATGACAACCGCACCTCTAGCCTTATATCCGCGTACTATCGCTCCCAAAGTACCAACTCCTCCATCTTCCTCACCCACCACACTTTCAATCATCAAAGGCGTCCTGAGAATTATGTCTGCCTCCTTGATAGCTTTTGCGGCAAAAATTGCCGAACATAATCCAGCTTTCATATCGACTGCCCCTCTACCATAGATTCTGTCTTCTTTTACTATAGGATCAAACGGGGGGTTACTCCAACGTTCTATCCGGCCAGCTGGTACCACATCAACGTGACCATTATAAATCAGGCCTTCCTCTTTCGATCCTGTCCCGATCCGACCGACCACACCCAGTCCATAGGATCGATCAATCTCAGTAGAATGACCGGGATGATTTGCCAGATCCTCGAAATCCAATTCCCAAGAATCGACTTCTAGTCCCATTCTTGTCATAGCATCTGCCACCCACTGCTGGGCAGGAGTTTCTGCTCCACCTACACTTTCAATAGCCACCAGCTGACATATCGCATCTATTAAGCCTTCGTGATCTATGGAGTCGAGTGCTTTGCTCTCTTCGGGAGTTAAAGTTTTCATGATTCAGCTTATGCTTGATCCTATATTAGAACTTTACTGGCATAATACATTCATCGATCAAGATAGCTATTAAAAAGGTCCACCGGAAAGCTCCGGTGGACCTTCTTAATATTCGGAAGCGGGTCTTAGATCATTACCCTCCGTTACTTAACTTCCATACATAGGAAGCTAACGCATTGACCTGGTCATCGGTGATAGAGGAACCTCCCCTTGGAGGCATCATCACACCCATAGCGTTCTTCACATCTGCTAGTGCTACACCATTCGTAATCGCTACGACAATCTCTTCGTAGGTGCCTGACCCATTCAACCATTCGGCATCTATGAGACTCGGTCCAATAAACCCGTCACCAACGGGCCCGTGACAAGTAGCACAGAGGCCAACCCCTTCATAAATCTCTTGTCCTTCGCTCACCATCGCATCAGTAACTCCACTGGGCAAACCTTG
>DUCW01000127.1:14175-15783 GCA_012959595.1 Gemmatimonadota bacterium | reverse complement strand
AAAAAATGCCCCAACACCAGGAAAAATCTGCTTCATCTGCTTCCTCTGCTTTGCTATTAAAGCTAAACGATCTAACAGGTTCTTCCCGAAATTCGCTTAGCATTTTTCCAACGCCTAGAACAAAGATAAAATCAGGAAGGCCCTAACCCAAGTCCCAAACATCTATTCACCTAACTCCTTTCCGGAACCAACGTGATTCCTATCTTCCAATCCACGTTTCTGCTAGTATTAGAAAGTCTACCACGCTAACGGCACGAATCTTGCAAATGTTATTCCTTATAAGAGAGCTGGCACTCGATGACTCGAGATATTGAGGAGGTATACATTGCTAAATAAGATGAAGAAGCATGCCCGAGCGATCATCGGAATAATACCAGTAGCTATAACCCTAGCAATTCCCAACAAAATTCTCGGACAACAGAAACCGTCAGGGTTTAGATTTGACCCTCCAAAGGTCCATTTTAGTATTCAGGTGGGCGGTGACCAAACCAAACCCGAAAATGATATAGTACAGTTCGTAAGTAAACGAATGACCCTCGATCCAAAAGATTTCCATCAGGGTAAGATCGCTATGGAGTTCGGAGTTAGATTGAACGAGCGAACTGATATAGATTTTGAAATGGTATTTGCAGGTTTTGGGGTGCGATCGGAATTCAGAGACTGGGTGGACAACGACGACCTACCCATCCAGCAGACTACTCAAATCTTTAAGAGTACTTATGGCTTGAATGTCAAAAAATATCTAAGGAACAGGGGCGAGAGGTTAAGCCAGTTTGCTTGGATACCCACTGGTTGGGCTCCATTTGTGGGTGCTGGAGGAGGGTTAGCCGTTTATGAATTCAGTCAAAAAGGTGACTTCATTGATTTTCAAACCTCAGAGGTTTTCGGGGCCGACTTGAAGTCCAGAGGACACGGTGCACTTGGAAAAGTATTCGCCGGAATGGATTTTTACTTCGGGTCAGGGTGGGGCTTAACTACTACTTGGCAGTACGCTTGGTTGACTAGTCCAATGAATGGAGACTTCCAACAATTCCAGCCCCTTGATTTAGGTGGATTGGGCGGACAATTCGGAGTGAGATTTCTCTTTTAACATGAAAAATGACAACACTTTAGCAGTTTCACGCAAGGAGTAAACCATGAATAATGTTAAAAAGCACAAACAATCCGTTCTGAGAGATCTTCTCTTGGCTGCTTTACTGTCTCTCATGGTATTACCAGGTACACTGCATGCCGCCACAGCTAAAACAACTGACAGTGGATGGTTGGCTTGGATGGGATGCTGGTCACCCAAAGAAATTCAAAAAACTGGCCAAGAGAACCCAGCATCTCTTTGCATAGTGAACAGCGAAGAAACGAATGAACTGGAAATTCTGACCATAGTGGACGGATCCATCATCGAACGAAGGGCTGTAGGTCTTAATGGAGTACCCACAGAAATAACTAGTGAAGGATGCGATGGAACAGAGGCATTTACTTTTTCTGATGATGGGCGGCATATCTTCCTGCAAACGGAACTTCTCTGTACCGGAGGTCAACGCAAAGAAACGGGTATAATGACTATGAGTAGTCCTCAAGAATGGCTGGAGATAAGAGCTATCGAAATCGGAG
>DUCW01000127.1:6209-14145 GCA_012959595.1 Gemmatimonadota bacterium | reverse complement strand
CCTTGGGTCCTTAGATATGGGGTCGCCTCGCAAGATGTCTTTCAAGCTGCAGGAGTCGAAGAAACTCTAGACAGAAGCACGCGTCTGGCAAGAATAGCATTCACCGCTCCACTAACACTAGCTAATGTCGTTGAAGCTGGCACAAAGGTAGATCCACAAGCGATAGAAGCCTGGGTTTTAGAGAGCGCACAACCCTTCGCTTTGGATGGAGATATACTGAAAAGAATGTCCTTTTCAGGAGTGGAACCTGATGTTCTAGACGCTGTTATTGCTGTCTCATTCCCTAACGAATTTGTCTTTGAAACGCTTGGACGAGATACAGAAGGGGAATAAGAAGGATATGGTTTAAACCCTAGAACAAGCAACCGCATAACCCGTCAAAACTCATACTCTGGAAATACTTACTACGGGGGTAGTTCTCACCGTAGTCCATTTAGATATGGATATGGAAGATATGTTGATCCTTTCGGAGGATACGATCCTTTCCTGGGGTACAACAGCGGATATCGGTATGGGTATGGGTTAGGATTCGGATACGGATACAGCCCATACTATAGCTCCAGGTACCGAAATATTAATAACAACTACTACTGGTCAGGACCGGCTCGGACAAACTGGGGTTCTTATAGAGCACCCACTCAAGTAACTGGGAGGATTAGGACAAACAACAGCTTCTTTGATCAATTGAACGGATCTCGAGCCCGTGCAGTCCCTGGGAGAGGATACACAAGGGGAGGCAGCGGAACACCTAGCACTGCCTCACCTTCTGGTAACCCTCCAGCGAGGGGTGGTGCTACACGCACGGCTAAACCCCGCGGAGGGAAGCCGCCAGGAGGGATCTCTTAAGCGCTGATCCACACAGGCCCAGTTGCGACAATAAAAATACCTGCTACCCTCCTACGGGATGACAGCAGGTATTTTTATTAAGCTTCCAGGATCAGGACGTATCCCTAACCGATCTAATTCTGAGTTAAGATTGGGCATACCACCACTGATCAATTCATTGATAGTTGTGATCACTTCGGTCAAATCACTCATGCCCGCTTCGATCTGGTAGAGTTGGTCAGCAGTAGGAGCGGTTGCAGAACCCTCAAGGCCAGACAAAAGTCTAGACATGCGATTCAATCCTGAAAGATCTTCAGTCGCACTATCTAGGTCGTCCTTCAAGTCCTGTACAAGACTCCTTAAATCTTCTGTAACTTCTGATGTAGAATCGAGAAGTGTTTCGACATCTTCAAGTTGATCTCCAAGACGTCCTGAAGCATCCCTAGCCTGGCCTAAAAGGCCTAACATCTCAAAGACTGACATTGCAGCCTCATGTCTAGATCTTCTATCCATTTCAGACATGTCGTCCCTAGGATCCGCCTGAACTTCAATCTGAACTTCACTCGCTGTCAATCCTCCCATTATCCTGGCTTGATAAGTTCCTGGCAAAGCCATCGGGCCGGTTAAGGGTGGGCCGAAACCACCTCCATTTTGATCTTCCATATTCGAAGGTAGGTCATAACGCATATCCCATAGAATCTCATGAAACCCAGCCTCACCAGGTCCTGTCATCTTACTTATGATCCCCAAAGAGCTATCAAGAATTTCCACGCACACCGACTGGCCACATTCACTATCTCCCTCCAGATCTTCAGCTAGCCAATAGCGAATCCTTACCCCGTCCTCAGGATTCGCTGCAATGAACATATCTCCCCAAAAGGGCCAACTTCCTGATCGAATCCATTGGATTCCAGGCTTTGCAGGAAAGCCCTGTAGAGGAGCGTCTAGAATTCCAGGATCTTCAGCAATTTCCTGCAACGGACTGAGGTCATGTAATATCCATATACTTCGACCGTGTGTACCTACGATTAAATCGTTCTCACGTGGCTGGATCGCAATGTCATCGACTGGAACCGTTGGAAAATTACCTTTCAAAGGTTGCCAGTTGTTGCCCCTATCGAATGAAACATAAACCCCAACCTCATTTCCTAGAAAAAGAAGATTTGGCGACAAATGATGTTCCCTGACAACATTTATCGACCAATCCGGTAAATCTGATGAAATCGACTGCCAACTCACGCCATAATCCTCGCTAACATAAAGATACGGTCTATAGTCGTCATCGTTATGAGCGTCGAAAGAAGCGTATACGCGACCTTCAGAATGCCTGGAAGCTTGTAGTCTACTTACATATGTTCCCCTGGGTAGGCCTGGACGATTTTCGACGATCATCCAACTGTCCCCACCATCTCTTGTAACCTGTAAATTCCCGTCGTCAGTTCCAACATAAATTACCGACGAACTGAAAGATGATTCTGAAATTGCCGTAATGTTTCCATAAGAGGAAATGCCATCATTGCGAGATATATGCGATTCAGACAAAGGTCTTCCCATTACCTCCAAAGTGTCCCGATCAATGAGTCTAGTCAGATCAGGAGAAATTTCCTCCCAAGTCATGCCCTGATCTCGAGAACGAAGTAGATGATTAGCTCCAATGTACACAGTATTCGGGTCGTGCTGAGATACCACTATCGGTGCATTCCAGTTGAAATCGTAAGAACGATCCTCGTCACTTTTGGTAGAGCGTGCCACGGGACGAATCCTGGTTGCCGATCCAGTACTTCTATCCAAGCGGGAGATATTACCTCCCTGTGATTCAGTGTAGACAATATTTGAATTGGTTGGATCTATCTGGTTATAAAATCCATCCCCACCAGAAACATCTTCCCAATCGCTGTTACGTACACCGTAACTGCTCAGAGTTTGGTTCGGTGCACACCATGAGCTGTTATCCTGCAGCCCTCCACAGACATGATATGGGTGCTGCATATCAAACCCAATCTCATAAAACTGTCCCACCGGCATGTTGTCATACATGCGCCAGTTTTGCCCTCCATCTCTGGTTGTTGACAATCCTCCATCACTTCCCAGGATGACGTAATCGGAATTATCAGGGTTGATCCAAAGAGCATGATGATCCACATGAATCCCCTCAGCTGCATCCCCTTCCCACCAAGTTTTTCCTCCGTCGTCGGATATTGAAAGCTGAACTCCACCCAAGTAGATCCGCTCTGGATTATTCGGATCGATTCTCACCAAGCTGAAATACATCGGACGTGGATTACGTACACCCATCAGTTCCCAGGTATCACCTCTATCTCTTGTTCGATAGATGCCTCTCCCCTCCCCTTCCTGACTTTCCACAGTAGCGTACAGGAGATCCCCATCTCTTTGATAGATGTCTATTCCGATGCGCCCCTTATCCCCTTGAGGTAGACCTTCGCTGAGTTCTTCCCAATTTTCTCCACCATCATAGGTTCGATAGATACCCGAACCAGATCCACTGGCACTGAATCCAAAAGCTGTGCGACGACGTTGATACATAGCAGCAAAAAGAGTGTTCGGATCTTCGGGGCTCATAACTAAATCAATGGCTCCACTATCTTCATCTATATAAAGGATTTTTTCCCAATTTTCTCCACCGTCTGTTGTCTTAAAAACTCCTCGCTCGTCATTAGGGCCCCATAGATGGCCCACAGCAGCAACGTATACCACATTCGGATCTTGAGGATGAACGACTATACGACCTATGTGCCTTGTCTCTGACAATCCTACTGAAATCCAGGTATCACCACCGTCAACCGACTTGAAAACCCCGTATCCATAGGGCGAACTCTGCCTATTTTGAGGCTCCCCAGTGCCAACCCAGATAACATTGGGATTAGACGGGTCCATTGTAACTGCACCTATAGAAGCTGTTATTTGGTTGTCGAACTTGGATTCCCAAGCCATCCCATCACTAGTTGTTTTCCACAAACCCGCAGTTGCAAACCCTACAAAGATGTTTGCCGGATTTCCTACGTTCACAGCTATATCGGATATTCTTCCACCCATGATTGCAGGACCTATCTCACGAAATACCACACCTTCCGTTATCAATCTGGAAGCATCCAGATTCTCTTGTCCTGCAAGTGAAAGAAACGGTGCAATGGTAAGGACAGTTACCGACAACGAAACTCCCATAACTTTAGATATCATAGAAGAAAATATCTTCTGTGATATCTGGACTAATTGAATCGAATACGACCCTGTTTGACGAGGTGGTAAAGTCATGAATCCTCCGAGCGACTTGAGTTCTGACCATAATGGCTAACAGCTTTTCCCTTATTAGTCAGTGCCATAGGTCTTAGCTATAGCTAAGTTGAGAAGTGCGGTAAGGCAAGCCATCTATTCCCGAGTTCTAAATTTTACTATAAACTACTGAAATTCTTGAAGGGTACTAGTCAATCCCTCGAGCATCTCGATCATTTTCAACTTTAGAAGGCGCCCTTTGTTCTCACTCCAGATAATAGCAGGCAAAATCTCCTCGCTTTCCAATATGTCCAGAACCCTGGGAATTATCGTTGTCATAGCTGTATTAGCCATAGGTTTCATGCACAATGATGATAAAGAATACTGGCAAGAACCTTTGAATCCAGAAGACTGGCCCCACTATGCAAGAGATCTGGCTAGTACCAAATATTCTCCCCTAGACCAAATCGACCATGAAAATGTCAGTCAGCTAGAAATAGTGTGGAAATGGGAGTCGGCCGACTACGACCTGCTAGAAAAATATCCCGATTTACAAATCAATAACAACTTCCAAACTACCCCTATAAAGATTGACGACCGGATTTACACAACTACCAGTATGGGGCAAGCGGTCGCACTAAATCCAAGCAATGGAAAAGTACTTTGGACATACAACCCCTACCTTTTGGAAGATCGAATTCCTACAGGAAGAACGAACAGAGGATTGTCATACTGGAGAGACGGAACTGATGAGCGAATACTATTGGGGTCTGGAGAATATTTGATCGCTCTAAACGCACAAACAGGAGAACTCGTCCAAGATTTCGGAAGTGAAGGCCGTGTTCATCTAGCTCAAGACATTGACGACAGGGTGACTCGTTACAGGTGGGCATCAGCTCCCCTGGTAGTGAGAGATGTTGTTATCGTGGGTTCACAAAACCTAGCAGAAACTAGGAATTGGCAAAGATCCCCTCCTGGATATGTGAGAGGTTTCGACGTTCGTACTGGAGAACTCAGATGGCGTTTCAATCCCATTCCCCAACCAGGAGAGCCTGGTCATGAAACATGGGCAGACTCATCCTGGGTATATACTGGACACGGAAATGTATGGACTCTGATGACAGGAGACAACGAAACAGGAACCGTCTTCTTGCCTCTAAAAACAACTACAAATGATTGGTATGGCGGACACAGAAAGGGAGATAATCTCTACGGGGAAAGCCTCGTTGCATTAGACTCCGAAAATGGCCAGATACGATGGCACTATCAAACGGTCCATCACGGACTCTGGGATTATGACCTACCAGCCGCACCTAACCTGGTTGATGTTCGTATTGATGGGCGAAAAATTAAGGCTGTCGCACAAGTTACTAAGCAAGCTTTTGTTTTCTTCTTTGATAGAGTAACAGGTCAACCCATTTGGCCCATCGAAGAGCGTCTTGTCTTGCCTTCCACCGTTCCAGGAGAAGAAGCGTCAACCACTCAACCATTTCCTACACGCCCAGCACCTTTTGACCTTCAAGGTATCACAGAGGAAGATCTTATAGATTTCACACCAGACCTCAGGAATGAGGCGATTAAGATTATTTCTGACTTTGTATACGGACCAATGTTTACTCCACCATCAGTCAAGGATGAGAACCTACCAGGGACACTGGGAACGATCATGATGCCTGGGTGGGTGGGTGGAGCCAATTGGGGTGGTGCGGCTGTTGATCCAGAAACAGGCGTTATTTATATCCCATCCGTCACGTCTCCCAATATTGCTGCACTAGAGCCTCCAGATCCTGAAATTTCCGATTTCAATTTTGTTCGAGGATTGCCTCGCGAAGTTCCTATGCCCCAGGGTTTACCAATTCTCAAGCCACCCTACGGACGGATCACAGCAATCGATCTGAACACTGGAAATCACCTATGGATGAAACCCAACGGACCAGGTCCTATCGATCATCCTTTGCTGAAAGATATGGAGCTTCCTTGGCTAGGTCAGCGTGGACGTCCTGCACCCTTACTTACAAAAACCCTCCTATTCCTGGGTGAAGGATCCGAAGGAGCACTGTCTATTTTACCAATCGCTGGAGGCCCTACTTTTAGAGCCTGGGACAAAACAACTGGTGAAGTGATTTGGGAAACAGATCTCGAAGCAGGAACGTCAGGTGCTCCGATGACCTATATGATTGATGGAAAACAACACCTTCTAGTAGCGATTGGTGACCAAGAAGTACGAGGACAATATGTTGTTTTCACTTTTCCTTGAACAAATAATTCCGGCATAGCAGCCAAGAACTGGAGTTGACAGATGAGCCGACTAAAGTCTCCACTATCACTTTTCTTCGTAAGTATTTTTCTCCTGACTGTAAACTTGGGTGGTGTTCAACAAATAGCCGCTCAAAGCAATAGTAATACAACTGCTATTGTCGGTGCCATGCTTCTGGACGGATATGAGCGGCCTCCTATCCACCAATCGGTAATCATTGTCAAAAAGGACCGCATCGTAGCGGTAGGAACACTAGAAGATACTGAAATTCCTAAGGAAGCATCAATTATTGAAGGTGGTGGAATGACTGTGATGCCAGGACTGATTGATCTCCATGTTCACACCATGTTTTTGGGACACGGAGACTATGCAGAATGGTTTTCAATTTTTTCAGGGAAAGAAGAAGAGATGATGGAAATCGCAGCCAAACAATTGCTGATGGCAGGAGTAACCACAGCGGTTGATTTGGGTGCGCCAATAGAAATCGTCAATGTTAGAGACCGTATAGATTCCGGAGAAGCTATAGGACCTCGTCTACTGGTGAGTGGCCCATGGATTTCAAGACGAGCCTGGGGTTCTTACCCTTCTTATTTTCAACATGTAATAAATAGCCCTTCAGAAGCAGCACAACGTACTCAAGAATTAGTAGACGCTGGAGTTGATGTAATCAAATCCTGGTCAGGTATGGGTGAGGAAGACATCCGTGCAGTAGTTGGCGTTGCACATCCAGCGGGAGTACCCGTACACAGCCACTTATACACCCCAGAATCAATGTGGGATGCAGTCCGCGGAGGAGCGGATGTATTGCAGCATGTCGGATCGGGTGGAAACCCAGATTATCCAGAAGACTTAATCGAAGCTATAAATGTACGGAACATTCCAATTGTACAAACAATTGCCCACAGAATCTGGGTATACCCCGCTACTATAGATTTTCCCGAGCGACTTCAAGACCCTCGTCTTAAGAAAGATCTTCCCAGAGACTTGTATTCAGAATTTCAGCGCTCTTTCTCGAATTTTGAGAGACTCTCCTATTTTCGGACTACCCCAAGACAAATACGGAACAGCAAGACAGCAACTCGACAATTTATCGATGCAAATGTAGTGATGGGTATGGGAACGGACTCAGGCAGTCCCCTCAATTTCCACACTGAATCAGCATGGAGAGAAATATCTGCTTTGGTAGATAGCGGTATGACTCCTGTTCAAGCAATTTCAGTGTCGACAAAATCTGGAGCAGAAATCATCGGCCGCGGATCTGAACTGGGTACGATCGAAGTCGGGAAACTCGCAGATCTTATAATGGTTAGTGGAAACCCTCTTTCTAATATAGAAACACTAGCAAAAATTGAACATGTAATGAAAGGAGGTGTCCTATACAAATGACTTCTTACTTGAACTAGCAAATCCTGTGCAACGGTCCAGAATAGCTTCACTGGAAGCTATCTACAGATCAAGGCCTATCGACACACCTCATTTTTTCTTAACTAGAGGTTCACCATACTTAATGGAAGTTTTCATGGCTTCATCGAGCAAGAACAAATCTGTGAGCAATGCTCGAAAGTGAATAGAAGCGTTCAGATTGTCGATGAGCTGAGAACTGATGGCAGGCTGTGCCAGTAC
>DUCW01000127.1:3844-6152 GCA_012959595.1 Gemmatimonadota bacterium | reverse complement strand
GAGTTTGGTTTGAGTGATTCCATCGCCGCATGAAGTTCTTCTTCAAGAAAACCCAAAGCCGTATCTGTAGCTTCCAAGAAACTTACTAGATCTGAATTAGGTTCCTGATCTCCGCTGACACCCTGTGCAGCATAGGCCAAGAAAAACTCATAACTTTCTTCGATCTTATCTATGTGCTTTTCGAGCTTAGCTACCGTCACCTAAAACTGTTCCCTTCACCATGGGTGAATCCCGAGTCATTAGATGCTACACCCTGTTCAGAAGCTTCTTTTTCCCCTACAACCCAACGTTCAGGATCATGATGTTTTAGATAATCGTCTCTAGTGATCCACCCAAAAAACATGGACTTGGTAATCCACCATTTATCTGGTCTCACCGCAAAGTAAATATGCGTGACAACCAAGGTTATCAAACCAACTCCACCGAGACCATGGAGAACATAAACGACACCCCACTGTGCATCAGAAAAGAACCTATCTGGACCGGCTGGACCAAACCAGGTGTCAATCCTTAACATCATCAGCAGACCTGTAGCAATCGCCAGTAGGCCAGCTACAGAAGCTGCGTGGTGGAAAAGTTTGTGATCAACTGGATATTTTCCAGTCTTGGGTGCTTCTTCTTCATTGTTTGAAAGGATATTGTTCAGTTCCAATTTTCCAGCATCAATATCATTTTTATCGATCCACATCGCCCAAAAATTTTGCCAAACAGTAGCATGGATGATGTGGTACAGAATGGTAGCAGTCAGAACCAGTCCAGCTATCCAATGAATCTCAACCCAAGCAAATTGTACGCCCACTATAGGGAAAAATGCAGTTACTAAAAGAACAATCATTGCAACTGACATCAGCCAATGAAACACCCTCTCAGACATGGCGTGTCGTAAGATCTTAACAGGTAAGTTCCAACCCTTACTTGAATGTGGTTCTAGTTCTACGGGATCCGATCCTGAATCTGCATTTGACCTCGCGTAGGTCCACACACAGTGCACCGCCACAAAACCAAGTCCAAAGACAAGAGCTGCCCACATCAAATCCCAAGAAATACCTATCAAAACCTCTTGGCCCCAAGGGTTCGCTAGTTTTCTCCATAATTCCACTGTTTAACCCTCCATTCCACGGATAGACCTGCGAACGAGATTTCTCATCAAAGGCAATTTGAAAGCATTGTGTCTCAATGGTTGAGCGTTCGTTGTGCTTAAGGCAAGTTGTCCTGCAGCCATTCCCAGTTCATCCGTCGGCTCTTTCCCTTTAATGAATGACTCCACAACTTCCAGCCGGACTGGGAAAGGTGCGACCCCATTCACAGCCAAGCGAGCGTCTTCAATGATTTCTCCGCTCATTTTGATCGCTGAAGCAACCGACATCAGAGCAAAGTCCCATGCTTTTCGATCTTCCATTTTTTCGTAGTAGAAACCAGCCCCTGACCATGTAGCAGGAATACGAATGGCGGTCAACAATTCGTCAGCCTTAAGTACTGTCATACGCTGAATGTCTACGGCAGGACTCATAAAATAATCTTGAGCTTCGACGACCTTCTCTCCCTTTGGACCCCGTATCACAAACTGAGCACCCAAAGCTATTAACGCGGGAGCTGTATCTGAAGGATTGACCGCAACGCAACGACTAGCCCCCGTAATACAGTGCTCGCGATTCATTGATGTGGGCGTACCAGCATAGCAAACATTTCCGCCCGCCCGATAACAAGGCCATCCACTTCTGTAATACCAACAACGAGTATCTTGAGAAAGATTGCCACCCAAGGTCCCTCTGTTACGTATCTGAGGAGTGGCAATATGGCTGGCAGCTTTCGTAAGAATAGAATAATTCTCGAGAAGATGAGGATGTTTCGCCACCTCAGTAACTGTGGTCATGGCACCAATCTCAACCCCATCCGTGCTTGTCCGGACCCCTTTGAGTTCTTTCACATTTCCCAAATCGACTACTGCAGCCGGTTTTTTTATCCTATCCTTAAACCAATCGAAGCTATCTAAACCTCCTGACAACACCCAACCTTCATCTCCATAGCGAGACAATAGTTCTATCGCATCATCCACAGCAGTTGGCTGGAAAAGCTCGAAACCCGAGATCATATCTCTTATGATTGCCATAATCTGCTTCTCCGGTTAGACGTGTAGATCAAGAGGACCATATGCTGGCTCTAGACCTTCTATTTCTGCGAGAATTATATCTGCTGTTAGTGGAGTTCGGCACAGACACTGTCCTCCTAATGCATCAGCTATAGCAGAGGTTAGTGCCGCCGAACCAGCACCAACAGGTGGCTCTCCTATCCCCTTAGCACCCACTGG
>DUCW01000127.1:0-3781 GCA_012959595.1 Gemmatimonadota bacterium | reverse complement strand
CCCAGTCCATTTCAGGAGGAACATCCAAAATCCCAGGAGGCCGAGCTGTGTAAAGACGGTTTGCGAAAGACACTCCCCAAACTGGATCAAAAACCCACTTTTGACTCATCGCAATCCCCATCCCTTGGATCGATCCACCCAAACCTTGTGCTCTCAGACTTCTGGGATGCAACACAGTTCCAACATCGGCCACAGCGGTATAATTGATTAGATCTACCTGGCCTGTCTCAACATCAACTTCCACCTCTGCGAACCCTACGACCCACGATTGTATGGCTCCCTCGCGAGGATAGTTATCTCTTGCTGCTACTATTAATCCTTTCCCTTCTAAGCCTCTGACCGCCATTTTCGTCATATCATTTAGATCTTCAGCTGGCTCTGCTCCACTGTAGCTGCCACCCAAACTAATAGCCCTCTCGGCGGCGGCCCCTAAGCTCATTCCTCTCGATGGATTCGAACGATGAAAAACTCTGCCATCCGACGTCTCGTAATCTGACGGCGAACCACCTAGATCAAGAGCTGCTATCTCCTGCAGTTTCCGTTTGGCATCCATTCCAGCGGCATGGTTCGCCCTTGTATGGGCAAAAGTTGTTTGGCTTCCTGCCTGCACTGAACTCCATGGAAGGTGCTGGCTCGTATCACCCCAAACAATTTCACAATCTTCCCACTGCAGTCCAAGAACATCAGCGGCTGCACGACCCGTATCCGCAATCGAATGAGTTCCTAGATTTCCAATCCCCTGGTGGATTTGCAACTTGCCATCTGGGCGAATTACTAACAAGCCATCAAAACCACTACTGCCTGCAGTATAAGGACTGACGGCCAACCCTATTCCAGTTTTCTTAGTACCGCTCTGCTGCCCACTCCTCTGAATGCGTTCATTCCATCCGAAAAGCTCCACTCCTTTTTCGATGGCTTCTTTCACATAAACACTAGTCAGACCACCCTGCCTTGGACCGAAAACCGAGTTTCCATCGGGAGCATTGATTCTCCTGAGATCCAAACGATCAATCCCCAACTGTCTCGCGGCCTTATCCATCAATGGTTCGAGCATTCCTATGTACTGAGCACCTCCAGGACCTCTCTGGGCAGCTTTTGGAGGAGTATTGGTATATACCCCTACTCCTCGCTGACGCTGATTCAAAGGTTGGTAGGCCAGAGATGCAGTAGACCCTCCCGACATATGGTCATTGGTACCGTAGGGTCCACCGTCACCAAGTGCATATATATCGAGAGCCGTGATACGGCCGTCCTCCCTAAATCCTATTCTTATTCTAGCCTGCATTCCAGGCCGGGCTCTGCCCAAATAATTTTCCTCATATCGGGTAATCCTGAGCATCACGGGCCTGTTTAGCTTGCGAGACAAGTGGGCTGGTACCTGCATTATTGGGCTCCCGCTGATCTTACTACCAAATCCGCCGCCGCAGAATTCACCCACTAAGACCACGTCTTCAAGGTCCAGATCCAGCATATTAGCAAGAGCTGCTCTGGTTCGTACGACACTCTGAGTGGATGTGTGCATATAGATTTTACCATTCTTCCAGTATGCCATAGTACTTCTAGGCTCCATAGGATGATGTGTCAGAGACTGATGCACGACAGTCTCGTCCAAAATGACTTTGGCCTCGGAGAACCCCTTCTCAATATCTCCGACGGTCCATTCATCTGAAGGTTCGCCCATCGGCATCTTTCCTGGACCAGCCGTATCAAAATCTTCCTGTGTCCACTTGATTGTTTTTATTTCCCGACCAACTCTAGTGTTGCCTTCGAGCCTGCCGTTTGGACCATCTGGATGCAGGCTGTTCAAGGGATTCAAAACGAAAGGAAGAGGTTCGTAATCAATTTTTATTGCCTCAATAGCCTCTGCTGCAGTTGTTTCATCTACGGCTGCAATCGCGAGAATCGCCTCTCCTTCATACAAAGGTTCATTCGTCAGGCACGGTTCTCCTGGAGCGTCGACAGATGGAACATCATCGGCCGTCAACATTCCAAATACACCTTCCATTGCCAATGCAGCACTAGCATCAATCCGAAGGACTCTACAGTGAGGCATCGGACTTAACAGTAATTTGGCAAATATCATGCCGTCAGCCCTGAAATCTTCAGAGTATTTTGCCCGGCCGGTAATCTTCGCAACCAAGTCAGGTGGGCTAATATCCTGTCCAATTAATTTTTCTGCCATACCAGCCCCCTATGCCTGACGCCGCGCATATTCTGCGCCTCGTAAAGCTGAATTAAGAATTTTATCATAGTCACAGCAACGGCACAGATTCCCCGAAAGTGCTTGAGCCGCCTCCTGTCTAGTGGGGTTAGGATTTTCCTCGATCATTGCGACCATGGACATGATAAACCCCGGAGCACAGAAAGCACACTGAAACCCACCTTCATCAAACACGCCCTGTTGGACAGGATGCAAAGAACCATCAGCACCCTCTAATCCTTCTATAGTAGTGATCTGCTTCCCTCGGACGCTCTGTGTCAGCACGGAACATGCGTAACTAGCAACCCCATCAATTAGTACCGTACAAGCACCGCATTCCGCTCTATCACAACCAAATTTAGTCCCAGTAAGGCCCAGTTTATAGCGAAGTGTCATCGCTAACGTTTCTTGGTTTAAAACGTCAACCCGCCTTTGTTGACCATTAACATTTAGTGTAACTAACCGCTCTACCGAACCTTGAACAGCCATGGCACCCAACAAAGGTTGGGAACCCCTGAAAAGATAGCCCACAGATGATGTGGTAGCCCCAGTGGCAATAACCCCCATAATAAATTTCCTGCGGGAAACTGTCCGCTCCGGAGTACCGATGATCTCAACCTCACTCATGGAACCCAACCTCCTTGAGTAAATCCGTTTAAGAGCCTCTTTATGGGCGGCCCCCTATGCCCACAACCCATCCAAGATAATGTCAGATCTACAGATGTGCGAGACCAGGTCGAAACTCCAGACTTCAAACTCTAATTACCGCGCTCTGAAATTGCAGTTCGATCAAAGCTTTGTCTGACCCAAAATTTTATCAGTTTCACTAATCATTGTAGCACTCTATGTTGTTCGGATAACAAAACCAACAGACACCTTAAATTTTGAACCCGTGAAAATAACCCCCTCCAGTTCATATACCCATCTGAGTAGTCAAGACGCCGTCGCCATCCTCGATTCCAGTTATGAGATTGCAGGTTCGGTTGATTTTTTGCCCAGTGAGAGAGACCAAAATTTCAAGGTAACTACAGAAGGGAAACATCAATTTGTACTCAAGATAGCCAGTCCTTTCGAAAAAGAACGCCTAGTAGGCTTTCAAGATGAAGTTCTCAATTTCCTAATCCAAGGAAAGTTTCCGTTCTCTATTCCAACCCCAGTTCCGGATAAAAATGGGAACAACATCGTCAGATTCAAAAACCAGTCCGGACAGGAAAGACTGATCCGGCTCGTGTCTTACATAGAAGGGGAAAGGTTATCTGAAGTTGCTCACAAAGATGGCAAACTTATTCGATCTTTAGGTAAATCAGTAGCCAGTCTTCACCAAACCCTTACTACTTTTGACGAAGAAATCCCCGAAAGAGATGGGTTCGCTTGGGATCTAACTAATGCTTCCAAGGTAATATCGGCCAATCTCGACTACATAGACAATGTAGACCAAAAACATCTATTGGAAAAAATATGTGAAAATCTAGAAACCGACATTCAACCCATACTTCAAGAACTCCCCTCCAGTCTCCTTCATAATGATGCTAATGACCACAACATCCTTGTAGGACCACCTTCCGCCGAAGGACGTAACGT
>DUCW01000126.1 GCA_012959595.1 Gemmatimonadota bacterium | reverse complement strand
CCGCATGGCTGACAGTAGAGCAATTGGAGAACTCTCTTCCCGCACTTTGGCTCGCATCGGTGGCGTGGCTCTGCCCAGAGACGGCCTATTCCTCGACCCTCAAATCTAAATTCTTCGCTAACTCCAGGGCATTTGGGGTCAGAACATGCCCACATCCCGATGATATTTCGGAAAAAAAGATGCGTTCTTATTCGAGGGACTATGGATTGGCCTTCACCTGATGCGGCCTCTTCAATCACCGCCATCAGCCCTGCCATAGCAGTTGAGATGACCCGTTTCTCATTCTTTTCATCTGGAAAGAGGAGTTTTCCAAGTTCGTTAATTCTAAGGGTTCTCCCATTGGAAACTTTCTTGAGTAGTTCACCTGCATTTGATTCAGAAAGAAGAGTGACAGCTTGCTCCGAGGTTTGAGGCCGCTCTGACCATTGCACAAACCGGTCCTCAAATTCTGCTAGATTGGTGCTTGCTTCGGCGCTATCAGGCACCAAGTCGCCACTATGTATGTTGAATGAGTCTTTAGATGCTCCAAAAAATTCTGAGAGGAAATTTTGCGCTTCATCTCCCTCGGGGAGTGAAGCCGAAGTGCCGATAAATCGCACTTGTGGAGAATCAGCGGTTAACCCAAGGGCATGGAGGAGGCGGCGTAGTAAATAGGCAACTTCTGTGCCTGAAGTACCGCGGTACATGTGCAACTCATCAATAACAATATGAAATATGTGGCTCGGGTCTTGTTCGAGCCACAGTCGCGTTTTATCAAGCATGGGCCGTTCAAGCGCTCGCAGTAGCATGATATTCAACATGGAATAGTTGGTAATTAAAATGTCAGGTGGGTGAGACTGCATGTCCCACCTGCTTCGCATCTCCGCCCCGTCGAGACGCTGTAGGTAAAATCGGCGGTTATCTTCGGAAATGGATTCACAACGTTCCGCTGTTGCTTTATGGTGTTTACGCAGAGCGGTTTCTTTGCTTTCGCCACTGATAAATTTTCCCGAAACAGGAGATCTTCCGGTGTACCGGCCGAAGAAAAAACGGTGACCATTTCTTTCAGTATCAAGCCATGCTCTTGCTTCAACAGAATCGAGAGAAATTCGAAGACGAACAAGTTGGTCTTCAACCAAGGCGTTCATTGGGTACATGATTAGTGCTCTTATTGCTGAGTGCCTGCCAGTCTCGGCGTTTCTTTGGGGCGCCCATCCGGTGTCTTCGTCTTCCCACCAGTTTTCTCCAACAGGAGATGTGCCCTCCCATTTTTTGGATTCTTCAACCAGTGAAGAGAAAATAGGCAGAAGAAATGACTCAGTTTTGCCTGAACCTGTGCCTGAACTGATAACAACGTTTTTATTGTTAAGAAAGCTTTGCAAAGAGTCTCGTTGGTGAGTGAAGATATCATCGTAGGTGAGAAGCCCACAGGAGGCAAAATCAATGAGATCTTCTGAAGCCCCGATGTTCTTTAGGGCAGCACTTAGACCTTCACCTGTCAGCGAGTAGTCTCTGATTACCTCAATCCACGGCTCTCTCCAAGCACCCATATCGCGGTCAATGAGCCTTCTACGCTCCGCCATGATCTCCTCAGAACGAACTCTAAAGGGGGTGTCGTAGTAGCGGAAAAGGTCGCTGCGGATTCTTTCAAATGCGGTGGTGCTGTTTGCCATTTTTAGCCCTTTTTCGTTAGGTAAGTTGAATAGTATGTCCGACTGAGGTAGCTATTTTTTCTGCTACATCGAGAGGGACATTTAGGAATCGATTGTATTTGTTTTCAGATTTTCTGTCCATTAAAGGTTCGACTACCGACGGAATAAACCCATCACATAGCGAGGGTGGGCAGGTGTAACCCTTTTAGTACATCAAAGTAGTGGGCGGTACCGTGTCTTTTTGGGCTTTCGGTCCACCTAAAAATAGGGCTACTGTTTTCTTTAATAGCGAGGAATTCTCCAGTAGGGAGGTCTGTGTGCCACCAAAGTTCTCCGTCCGTCCATCGATAACTAGGGCTATAAGAAATATCAATTCTGTGGAGACCTGGTTTGTCCTCACCGGTGGAGTCTTCCCATTTGAGCGTTTGTGGGCAGAACCAATAATGGTCGAGGTTTCCTGGTGCGGCGGCTCTTCTGCTCGGATGTTTGGAAAAATTTGGGAGAGCGCGGCCAAGGGTTCTCGCTGGATCCAGAGAAAATGCAATCCCGGCTTTTTCGGCGACATTTTTTGCGGACTCAAGCGTGGAGCATTTAATGATTACAGGAGAGGGGGCAATGACTCTACCGGTATCGCTATTCTTAGGCTGGCGTAGATCTGGAAGCGGATAGACGTTGAGGTTGTTAGCGGCGTTATGGAACAATTCAAGCAAGAAGTGCGTCCGACTCCCAGTGAGAATTGCACAGAGGCCTAAATTGGGGACGATATTTAAGGCCGGTCGTGCAATATTCCATTTTTTACTCTCCCAGTCCATGTCTAGATGGCCAAGATTTGACAATTGGGCCGCAATTAGCGACGAAAAGGTATCAATATCATGTTTCTTGCATACATAACGTATCCCCTCCTTTAACGTGCTCCAAGAGCCTGAACCTACCTCACTTGCCCACTCGAGCACCTCATCCCCAACAGTGGGTTGAAGCGCAGTCATTGCTGAGCGGCTTTCTTATATGTGTCCCACAAGGCAACAATTTCTTGGGTTTCGCTAACGTCTAACGAACTTTGGCTAATGGCGGTGCGCCATTTAGGGTTTTCGGATGCCAATGGGCGGCGAACAACCGGTGTCATCCCATCTACCAGTTTTGCGGTTAGGCCTCCGTTCCCGTCCTCAATCAGTTGCCACACGGGCTCAAAATTAAGCCAAACGTCAATTAGAGCCCAATTAAGCCCACCAACTTTATGTTCCCACCACCTTGGGTATTCGAGGCCTTTGTAAAATTCGTTGTGGCTTGACCCTAAAAAAATTGAATCTTGTTTTGAAAATTCCACAATATATGGCGTAGGTGTTTGTTTAATGTCGTTTTCCAGAGCCTTGACCATAACCGTCCCTGTCACCCTTCCCATTGTGCTTTCTAGCCCTTTTATTACGGTTGTATTAGAGATTGAATTTTTAATGCCTTCAGTAATCTGAAAGGTTGTCCGAGAAGGGCCATGGGTAACCAGATATGGCCCAGTCTCCAATTTTTTGTCCCAGAGGTCTATTTCTTCGCAGTTTCCTTTTGGCGATATAGAGATTGATTTTTCAGTATCAGCATTTTTCACGATAACTAGATCGCTTGGCTCTGCGAGGTCGCTTAAGCCGATAGTGGGTTCGCCGCCTTTCAAATAAACCCGATTTGTGGGCCCGATGCGCAATCCACCGAGAAGTCGTAGCCTA
>DUCW01000125.1 GCA_012959595.1 Gemmatimonadota bacterium | reverse complement strand
AATTCGCATACCGCAGCACCAAATTGTTCACCCAGCGAAGTATTGAATTGACAGAGCAGTTCCGGAGTTCCCCGCTCTATCGCTCCGTACAATCCATTTCTGTATTCCTTGTTGTATGGTCTGCTCATAAAGGCAATCTGGTTCCACGAAAAATCATCTTGGTTGGTGCCATCAATTTCCACCAAAACGGCATCAATTCCGTCTAAAGATGTACCAGACATAAGCCCCACAAAAAGGTTCTTAGAACTCAAGTCAAATATCCTCCAGTTCCCACTGTTCAAAAACTTTCTTCACAAAACCTCCAGCTTCATCCAGTAGGCCTTTGGCGTGGGCTGCATCTACCTCGAAACGTCCCATCACCAAAGCGATTTTCACGCTTCCTTCAGCCCTCTTGATCAAGGTTGATGCATCAGAGCGATCCACTTGTAAGATTGTCATGATCATACGTTCGGCACGATCCCTGAGCTTTTCACAATTTGTCTGGAGATCAACCATGAGGTTCCCGAATACCCTCCCCGTCCTTACCATCGCCCCAGTACTGATCATATTCAGAACCATTTTCGTGGCTGTCCCCGCTTTCATGCGGGTTGATCCAGTAACTATTTCTGGCCCTACAAGCACCGCAATGACTATATCATATTTTTCCAGTAGATCCTCCGTAGGCACTGTGCAGAGTAGTAACCCTGTCTTAGCACCTCTCTGGCGAGCTCTTACCAGTGCCCCATGTACAAAGGGGGTCGTTCCAGAAGCAGCGATACCCAGAACAAAATCATTAGATACTACCCGACGCAGATCCATTTCTTCCGCTCCTTTACTGGGGCTGTCTTCTTCGGATTCTTTTGAAGAAACCAGAGCAGCGGGGCCTCCTGCAATGATACCCTGCACCAGTTCAGGGGCTGACCCGAATGTTGGAGGCATCTCAGATGCGTCTAAAACACCCAATCGCCCAGATGTTCCTGCCCCTACATAGATTAGCCGCCCACCTGATAGAAATGCTTCAGTTACTAAATCGATAGCTCTAGCAATCTCAATGCGCTGTTGGCTGACAGCTTTCGCTAATAGCTGGTCTTCCGTATTGATCAGATCGACAATTTCCAGAGATGAAAATTCGTCTATTTCAGAAGAGCGTGAGTTTCTCTGTTCAGTCAGTCTATCATCTAGCATGACTCACCGACCTTCTCCAATTTCCTGAATGTGAAAATATGAGCTTTTCTACTTGCGGTCCTGCGTCCAGTGAGACAAGCTAACTGATCCGTTTTTACTCCAGCAACTGTATAGCCTAAGGAGAATTGGTTGAACTTACTAGAACGGTCCAAGATGATCGCCGAGGACCTCGTGAGAATCCGTCGCGATTTGCACCAACATCCTGAACTTTCATTCCAGGAAAAACGCACAGCAAGTTTGGCTTCCCGAGAAATGGAAGCTCTTGGATTGAAGGTCAAGACCGGTGTCGGAAAAACAGGAGTTGTAGCTGAGGGCTGATATGGACGCACTTCCCATTACAGAAGCAAACGACCACGAATTCATATCCCAAAATCCAGGAATTATGCACGCTTGTGGTCACGATGGGCATGTGGCTGGATTAATAGGAGCTGCCAGATTACTGACCGAAGAACAACATTCGGGTTCACTGCCAAAAGGATCCGTCAGATTCATTTTTCAACCTTCAGAAGAATGTGCCGATGAACAAGGATTGAGCGGGGCAATGAGAATGGTCCAAGAAGGAGTTATGGAAGGGGTAAATGCAGTTGTCGGTCTTCACATTGGCGGAGCTTTGCCGACAGGGAAACTCTTTTTCGCCTCAGGCCCCATCATGGCTGGTGCACAGGAAGTGACAGTCAAGATAGTCGGGAAAAGCAGTCACGCAGCACTCCCAAGCAGTGGAATAGACGCCCTTGTCTTGGCCGCTCAAGGAATAGTCACCGCCCAGCAAGGTGTATCTCGCAATCTATCACCAATGGATTCTGGGGTCCTGACTTTTGGAACCATCCACGGGGGTACGGCAAGTAATATATTAGCTGATACGGTAGTTCTGGAGGGAACTATAAGATTCTTCTCTGAAGAAGTGCAAAAACAACTGAAAGACCACCTCAACAATTCGTTTCGAATGTTAGAGGCTCTAGGGGCAAAAGTATCTATCGAATTTGGATCCTGCTATCTACCAGTGATAAACAATAGTGAGATTACAGATTGTCTCAGAACAGCCTCAGCCGGAATTATCGAGGGAGCAGATCTACTTCCTCTAAAACCTATGATGTTCGCAGAGGATTTTTCTTTTTTTTCCAACGAAGTGCCAGGATCTTTCTTTTGGCTAGGTGCTGCCCTTCCAAAACCAAGAATGCATCACTCTACCAACTTCGATTTTGACGAAACCTGCTTACCCATCGGTGCGGCTTCTCTAGCTGCCGGAGCAATACGACTGCTCCACGAACTCGATTGAGTCTGGATGTTACTTCACTAACTTTCTATCCTTCGATAAATCTTGATGTAGAGCCTAGATCCTCATTAAGATCCATTCAGGTGTAAAACGAATTAAGTATGTACTGAGGATTGTAAAAGATCCGGTTAGCAGTAGCACCCCGAGAATAATAAGTAAGACTCCGGAAGCTTTCTCTACAACGGGCAGAAATCTTTTAAACCTTGAGAAAGTATCCAAGAATGAATCCAGAGCCCATGCGGATAAAAGGAATGGAATCGCAAGACCCATCGAGTAAACAGTCAATAATGACACGCCTGACCAAACAGATTCTTGTGTACCAGCCAAGGTCAATATAGCACCCAGAACCGGGCCTATACACGGGGTCCATCCTGCTCCGAAAGCCGCACCTACACCTAGACTACCCAAATAACCACTTGGTTTATCAGCTAGGTGAAGCCTACGTTCCTTCAGCAAGGCGGTAATCCTCAATATACCCGTCAAGTGCAGTCCCAAAACCATGATGGCTAATCCACCGATACGAGCAATCCACACCTCGTAGTGTCTTAGGAAAACTCCCAGAAAAGAAGCTGAAGCACCGAGTACAATGAAAATGATACTGAAACCAGAAACAAAAAGGAGCGAATGAGTCAGTGTTGCTTTCCGATCCACTCCATCCTGCATGTCTTCTAGCGAAACTCCAGTTACAAAAGACAGATAACTAGGCACTAGTGGGAGAACACAAGGTGACAGGAAAGACAACACACCCGCAGAAAAAGCCACCAAGAAACCGACTGATTCATTCATTATTCCGACCGTTCGAAGAATTAAAGTTGACCACCTCGGCATCGCCAGTGGAGTTAAACTTGTCCCTAATCGCTCGGACACCAGTGACGATCCCCAACCAGCACAAAACACCAGCCATAAACCAGCTGAGCACCTTGGGAAAAAAACTAAATAAGCCAGCCAAAACAATAGCAACAAGCGAAACGACTCCTAAGACAGTACGATCTTCCCTGCCAAGAATACGCTGGCCAATCAGGGCTTCACCCAGAGAGACTCCGGCTCCCATAAAATGGGTTAATCTAAATTTCCGATTCAACATGTGCCTATTTATTTTGAGGGTCGACTCTTTCAAATCTGACTGTGTAATACCCGACTCATTGGACCCAGTCACTTCTTGTCCAATTGATCTCACAACCGTACCATCTCCCGAATTCGAGCTTCCAGGCAACAGGACCTCTGAAGAAGACCTCAAGTCGACCAGAAAACTTTTCTCTAGCTGTTGGGCAAGCGATCTATCTAGGACACCAACATCAATCTCCCAATTTCCGAGGAGACTCCAGGTGTTCAAGTTGCTTGACCCAATCCTGCACCATAAACCATCCGCAACTGAACTCTTAGCATGAATCATGTTTCCTTGCCATTCGAACAAGCGGACTCCATTCTCTAACAAGTGACGATATCCAATCCGCGAAAAACTACCCACTAATGGCCAGTTATTGTTCGCCGGGACTAATACTCTGACGTCCACCCCAGCAGAGGCAGCTGATACTAAAGCTTCGGCTATTGCCCCAGGTGCGACGAAGTACGGATCAGTGATCCACAGTCTTTCTCTAGCCACCGCTGCAACCAAAGCCAGAGTTCTAAGGACCCTGCTTTTCCCTGGTTCACCTTCGATAAGCCAAACCGAAGTCTCACCTTCTGTAACTGTTTGGTCGCCTGGCACATCCATAGGAATAACACCCCCCGCTATGCTCCAGGTCCGTCCAAAAGCTCTGTTGGCAGTTGTAGCGGCTGGTCCTCTGATCATGATTCCCGTATCCCGCCAAGGAGGGTCGTCGTCCATTCCGGCCCATTCTTGACCAACACAAAACCCTCCGCAAAAAGCTATCTTTCCATCTATGACAACAAGCTTACGGTGGTCTCTCTGAAACATGGAATACGGATCTTTCAAAGAAGGCCTATTGAAGCCTCTAACCTTCGCTCCAGCAGCACGAAAAGGCTTCCAAAAAGTAGCTGGAGTAGCCCAACAACCCACCCAATCATACAGAACTCGGACTTGAACACCTTCAAGAGCTTTTGAGATCAAGAGATCTCTGAATTTGACCCCCAGCAGATCGTCTCGGAAAATGTAATTCTCAAAATGGATATAGTTTTGTGCAGCTTTAATAGCTTGCATCCAAGCATCGAAGGCAGTCGGACCATGGGTTTGTAATTCTATCGAGTTACCAGGGATTTCTTGGGCTCCAGAAGTTCTTTCAAGTACTTCTTTAGCAAAGTCATGTTCAATAGATACACCCCTGAGATTCGTCTCTATTGAACTAAACTTCCTTTGGATTCCAAGTGGTATCCTATGAGTTTATAAACCAGCTTGGCCGCCAAGAAATCTGCTGCATGTGCTCCTGGAACAGGAGCCAACTCCACAACATCACAGCCCACCACATTTCTTTCTCTAAAAACAGATCGTAATAGCTTGAGAGTGCGATACCAGTCTCCCCCCCCTGGTTCTGGAGTTCCAGTAGAAGGCATCAAAGAAGGGTCAAAATAATCGACGTCAAAAGTTATATAGACGGGATCACCCAAAGAATCCATTACTCGGTTTATCCATCTGTCATCCGCCCACATCTCGTCAGCCCAAACTACAGTGATATTGTCGTTCATCTCCACAAGGCAAACTTCATCCTGAGCGGCCCCTCTAATTCCGACTGATACAATATCTACTGAGTCTCGAACCCGAGACATCACACAAGCGTGACTATATTGCGATCCATCGAACTCAGCCCGTAAATCGAGGTGTGCATCTAGCTGAAGAACACTTACTCTCCCATGCTGCTTGACTTGACTAAGAATTGCTGGACCAGAGACTGAATGCTCACCACCGAGCATCACTAAGAATCGATCATCTATAGCTTCCAGAATCTTTGCGTATGCCACCTGGAGTTCCTCCAGTGCCGCCTTAGTGGAATCTCGAGTCAGCTCCAGTCCTGGCAATGTATGGATTCCTAATGAAGAAGGATTCGATTTTAGTTCTTGGTCATACAACTCCATATATCTCGAAGACTCTATAATGGCCTTCGGTCCACCGGCAGATCCTGCACCATAGCTAGTAGTCGCCTCATACGGAACTGGTAAAATCACTGAATGGGCACCTTTCAAAGCCGATTTTTCCTCGTCCAACCCCAAAAAGGTGTAGGGCAGTTCCCAGGGAACCTCTTCGTCTTCAAGAAGGAACTCGACCGTTTTCTCGAAATTCTCATTATTGGGAAAACCCCTTCCAGGGACTTCTTTTGAGCGTCTATTAGGCATTAATTAGACGGTGTCGATAGGGCAGGTGATCCCATCTTGGTCTATTTCAGTTCCCGATTTTACACACTCTAAGCAGAGTCCGTACATCTCCAGTCTGTGCTTGGTGATATAAAATCCGTGAGCTTTGGCTAGGGATTTTTCCACACTGTCTAACTCTGGATTCTTAAACTCTACAACTCGGGCACAATTGAGACAAATAAGGTGATCGTGATTAGGTTCGGAAGACAAACGATGTTCGTACCGCTTAAAGCCTTCTCCGAAATCATGCTCAGCTACCAGTTCACTTTTGACAAGCAATTCCAGTGTTCGGTAAACAGTGGCCTTTCCGGCACTGATCCCTCCGGTCCGAACAAGGTCTACTATTTCCTCTACCGAGAGATGGTCATCCGATCCAAAAACAGTCCTGGCTATTGCCTCTCTCTGGGGAGTCACTGGTAGCCCATTTTCGCGTAGATAGCGCCCAAAGAGCCTAACGAACAGTGAAGGATCTGGACTCCTGATCACAGTTCAATAACCTCCATGAGTTCAGCCTCCAATTCTGTTAACAATGTATGGAATTTCTCACTTATACCATCTATCATATACGTTTTGGGGCTGCCAAGGTCAATTGGGCTCCTTTTCACAACCCCGGCCATTACTCGAGCCAAACTATCTACAGGAGCCTTTCCTTCCTCAGAGATCTGAACATCCAGAGAAACATTGACCCCCTCTCGGTAAGCCGAATATCTCGCCGTATACAGTCGCCTAGGAGTACTGCCTGTGTAGCAGCTAACTGCTATCAGGCCCCATTCTCTCCTCCTATTTATTAGAGGAGGGAAAATCCAAAGAGTTTCCATCTCCTCTATTTCCAACTGGCTAGACATCTTGTGTAAAATCTGAGGAATAGCTTCGGGCACACCTGGTCCAGAATCTCTTTGGAACAAAGTTTTCTTCTGAGTTTTCATAGTGACTTATCTTACTTCAAAATCCCTGAAAATTCCACAGCTTCACGGACTGCTTCGATAACAGACTGCTGTACTCTTTCTATTGAGCCTTTTATCAAGGCACCTGATGCTTGATTGTGACCTCCTCCTCCAAACTTCCTGGCCACAGTATTCACGTTCACCAGACCATTTGACCGTAAAGACACCTTAACTGAGTTTCTGGAAACCTTGCGAAATAGAATCCCAACTTCGATTCCAGCTATGAACCGAGGGTAATCTACAAAACCCTCAAGGTCTTCTGGAGTTGCTCCCAGTGCCTCGTAAGATCTTTCTGCAACAACCATCCAAGCAATCTTGTGAGCTTCATCAAGACCTAAAGTAGTGAGACTACTTTGTAGCAACTGAAGCCGCGTTTTATGATAACTCCCGAAGAGTCTGCGATAGATTCTCCCTGGATTAACACCTCTCTGAACAAGCTCTGCAGCAATCCGGAGGCTGTGGGGGGTAGTATTTCCAAATCTGAAAGAGCCTGTGTCACTAACTACTGCTACATATACTCCGAGGTCGGAGTTTTTGGACCAAGGCCCCCCGGCACCCTCGATCAAATCATAAATCAATTCGCCTGTCGAGCTAGCAGTTGTATCCCTTAGGGACAAACCTTTGATGGGATTTTCGCCCATGGGGTGGTGATCGATGACAACCGTTGGAACCCCTCTTATCAATGGCTCAATTTTTCCAATTCTCGAATTTTCTCCTGCATCTAAAACGACAGCTAAATCTGCTCCATCGCACAGTTGTCTCGCACTGGGAGAATCTGCCTCAGCTATCCAGGATTCATCTGGCAATAAAAACTTGAAATTTTGAGGGAACGGAGTCGGGTTGACTATGAACGTTTCCGTGCCCTGTGACCTGAGCCATGAGGCCAGAGCAACCTGCGAGCCACAACCGTCACCGTCAGCATTCTTATGGGTTGTGAGAACAACAAGATCTTTCCCACTTAATTCGTTCAGGACTCTTTTAACAGATTCTGAACGCGGTTCGTTTTTTTTAGTTGTCATCGAAAACCTGCTTTGAGAATAAGGTGACTATCTCCGAAACTTAGCCCAAGTCGAAGCGAGGTGGACAACCTTAGACGATTCAACTCCACGAATCTCTGAAACTTCCAATGCCGCCAGCAAAGATCCAGGGTCATTGGGGTGTCTCTCCACCTCAACATAGGCCCGTCCAACCTCGCCCACTGTATGTGCATCCGATCCAGCACCTCTGAGCTTTGAACAGTCATCCGCCAACGATTCTGCCAACGAGTTCAATTTCAGTGGATGAAGACGAGAATTAAACACTTCAACCACATCCACGAGTTCCCCCATCTCTTCAGCGTAACGCCCAGAGCCCCCTTTCCCTCTGGCGTAGGGATGAGGAAGATAGGAGATGCCACCTTGTTCTTTAATTATCGAACAGGTCCTCTTCAAACTAGTTCCCTTCGGAATCTCTTCACTCAAATACAATCCTATCAGATCCACACCTTCACTAGTCTTTACTTCCTCGCCTGGAATAATCTCCTCAGGAAATTCCCTGGCCATTTCTAGAGCAACTCTAAGCTTATTGTGATCAGTAAGAGCAATTCTACCGATCCCTTTTCTCTTAGCTGCCGCGAGAAGTTCCACGGGATCCGACATGCAGTCGAAAGAATCGTGCGTATGCATATGCATATCAATCCTCAACCTATCCGGATGTAGGCTCTTCAAATGCCTTTCAGATGCAATGATCCGTTGAAGAACATCAACAGATTCAGATCTCAACTCACCGAGCCCTTCGTTGTTATGAATGACGTAGTCGGCAAGCTCTTCTTTTACCGCAGACTCAATTTGGTTGGCCATGATACTACGAGAATCTTGAGGATCCAGATCTCTTTTTTCCTGTAAACGCCAGATTCTATTTTCCTCTGACGCACTTACAACAACGGACACATCAAAATCATTCTGCAAGTTTGTCTCAAACAAAAGCGGTACCTCGGACACCGATAGAGGATAGATCTCGAACTGATGCTCCCGCATCCAACGATCTCTTAAAACGCGGATTCTAGGGTGGACGATGTCTTCCAACCTTTTCCGAGCATCTGCATCCTTGAAAATCAGTGAACCCAATGCCTTGCGATTCAAAGAACCATCAGTATCAAGTACGGACTTTCCAAACACTTCAATCACTTCTCGCAATCCAGAACTCCCCGGTTTAACTGCTTGGCGGGCTAGTTCGTCAGCACTGACAACAGGAACTCCCTCTTCCACTAAAAATCTTGCCACAGTGGATTTCCCCGAACCAATATTTCCAGTCAGAGCCACACTTACACTTTCAGGAATCCTGTAACCGTGTCTGGTGGAACGCTTATATGCAAGAACAGTCATAAGGAGCAATAGAGCCAGTGGCACAGTCCATTCAATCCCCAGCGATCGCACGCCCATCTGCCAACCCTGTGCCGTGGTGTAAGCGACAGCAAAAGCGACTATAGCCCAGCCAGAAACTCCGATAAGGTCAAAGAAGAGAAAGCGCCTATAACTGAGAGAAGTCGAACCAGCAAAAAGAGGGCTTATGGTCCGAGTAAATGGAAGCACCCTCGCAATGCAAATAGAATAACCCGAGTGTCTCTCAAATAGGTCCGCCACCCGCACTCTTTGTTGAGCGACCAGTCGAGACAGTCTTCCAACACCCTTCCCACTGGAAAATCCCCACCGACCTATAGCGAATCCCACTGAATCGCCTAATAAAGCTCCTATGATAGCGGCCACAACAATACTTCTCAGCGTCAGATGACCTTGTACCGCAAGTGTAGTCGCTAAGATCAGTGTTGGTTCAGTCGGTAACAAAAGTCCGATGATCAGTGCTGTCTCCATCATCGCCATCAGACCAACCAACCATGGTCCATAGGTTACTATGTTGGGACCGATCCAATCCATCATAAAACTGTTCAGGATGTTCTCCTAGAAGACTTCCCCACTGGAATTTTTTCTTTAGAACTCTTTCTCCGCATATCTGCCGACCACTTGATGTAACGTTCCAGTTCCTGCAGAGGTGGCTTCGTTTTCACATCGCCATAAGCAGTCTCAACCCGCCACTTTAAATATCCTGCTGAAGGAATCGGGAAAAAAGGAAAACGACTATACCACCGATTTCTTCGAAAAATCCAAAATGTTTGTAACAAAAGGGGAACCAAATAAGGTTTTCGAATAGCTAGTTCGGCAAAAAGTATATAGGTCGAGCGCAAAAACACCTCCGAGACAGAACTCATCACTCAAGGTGATATCAGCAAATAAGTCATGGAAAGGGTTACCAGTTAAGTCTAGCCGCGACACACCGCGAATTCAACGCTACATGTAACTCCCATCGTTTCCTATTGAACAAAACCAAACTATTTTGGTGTAACCAAAGGGAGAATTACTTTGCCAAATCGTTTAGCCGATGAGATCAGTCCTTACCTGCTTCAGCACAGTACCAATCCAGTAGACTGGTACCCTTGGTGTAAAGAAGCACTGGACGCTGCGAGAGAACGAGATGTTCCGATACTACTTTCCATAGGTTACTCAGCCTGCCACTGGTGTCACGTTATGGAAAAAGAATCATTTGAGAACCCTGAAATAGCAGCAATCATGAACGCAGGGTTCGTAAATATCAAAGTCGACCGTGAAGAACGCCCTGACTTAGACTCAATCTACATGAAAGCAGTTCAAACTATGACTGGGCAAGGAGGGTGGCCATTAACCGCTTTTCTCACTCCAGATGGCCAGCCTTTTTATGGAGGAACCTACTTCCCACCACACCCTAGTCACGGCCTACCCTCTTTCACACAGATTTTGGACGCGATTCATTCAGCATACACTGAGAAAAGGGATGCAGTACTACAAAACGCTCTAGAAATGCAAAAGCTCCTCGAGAGAAGTTTATTGGAAAAAAACCCAAAAGAAGTGTCAGAGAAATCAAAGGACCTCACAGGACAGAATCTGATTGACCACTCTCTGATTTTCTTGGACTCGCGGTTTGATCCTATACATGGTGGCTTTGGTCCAGCCCCTAAATTTCCTCAGCCAGTAGTGTTGGATTTTGCCATTCAGAGCTACTCCCACAGTCATGATAAACGAACCCTCCAAATTGTTGAGCAAACCTTAACAAAAATGGCAAGAGGGGGCATCCAAGACCATCTGGGAAATGGTTTCCACCGATATTCCGTAGATTCGCAATGGCTGGTCCCTCACTTTGAGAAAATGCTATATGACAATGCCCTGCTCTCCAGACTCTACCTACATGCATTCCAGGTGACCTCCGGTCACGAATTCAAAAAAACAGCTGAACGAACCCTTGACCACATCATCCAGGACATGGCTTCACCTGAAGGTGGATTCTATTCAGCATTGGATGCTGATTCGGAAGGTGAAGAAGGAACGTTTTACCTTTGGACCAAACCTGAGATTCGTGAAATCTTAGGAGACACTCTGGCTGCACCCTTCGAGGCCTATTACGGAGTGAGCGATCTGGGAAATTTCGAAGGAAAAAATGTACTACACATACCTCAAGATCTAAAAGCTTTTGCTGAAAACAAAGGATTGGGAAGTGCCGAGATCCAAGACCAACTTGAAAGAGCCAAAACTCTGTTGTTCGAGGCAAGAGAGTCCAGAGAAAAACCTCTAAGAGACGAGAAAATCTTATCAGGCTGGAACGGTATGGCCATACGTTCACTGGCTGAAGCTGGTGGAGCACTGGACAATCCTATTTATCTAGAAGCTGGAATCAAAGCTCTTGAATTTGTGCTCTCCAAAATGCGAAAGGGTGATCGACTTCTTCATTCCTATAAGGATGGAAAGACTTCCGGTTACGCATTCTTGGAAGACTACGCAGCCATTGGAAATGCCTCTATAGCCGTGTACGAAGCCACCTTAGAGTCCCGTTGGTTAGATGAAATCAAGTGGGTCACAGATAAAATCCTTGAGCTGTTCTGGGACCAAGAAAAAAGAGTTTTCTTTGATGGTCCAGCCGACGGTGAAACCCTTATCGTCAGAGCACGTGATATCATGGACAACGCCACACCATCAGGCAATTCTTTAGCCGTGGAACTTCTCCTCAAAACCTCTCAGATCTTCGGAGATGAACACCATAGGGAAATATCGAAATATGTCTTAGATAGAGAAGCTCCTTTGATGGCACAATTCCCTTCTGGATTCGGCAGACTTCTCACGGTATTGGATCGCAGTCTGTTACCAAAAACCACGGTAGCAATCTTTGGAGACCAGAAAAACTTGAAGACTAAAGAATTGCTCAAGGTCTTACTCTCTTTCTACGACCCAAATCGCATCGTGGCCAGGAAAGATACTAATCAGATTTTAAACCATAAGATACCTTTCTTACAGGACGGAAAAGTCGGCCCATATCCTGAAGTTCAGATCTGCAACGAGCACAGTTGCAAGCCACTGGTTAGCGATCCTGAGACCCTAAGAAAACAACTCCAATTCGAATAGATACTCCTCTCCAGAAGAAGTTGGAGCTATACTAGGACAGTTTAAGAGCATCACATTCCTTTGGACAAAACCGGGCGGATGGAAAAAAGAGGGACAGATATCGTGAGTAATGTAGATCTGCCTAAGCTTGATCCCCAGCAACTGATTCAAGCTTACCGAACTATGTTAACCGCCCGATACCTCGACGATAAAGAACTCAAGCTAAAACGACAGAATAAAAGCTTCTTTCAGATATCTGGAGCAGGACACGAAGCGATACAAGTAGCCATGAGCCTCCATTTGAAACCCTCTTATGACTGGTTCTATCTCTATTACCGCGACCGAGCACTCGCCCTGAGCTTGGGTCAAACTCCATTGGACCACCTCCTAGCAGCCGTGGCAGCAGATGCTGATACTAATAGTGGCGGGCGACAAATGCCCAGCCACTGGGCGGACTCTCATTTGAATATTACCAGTACTTCTTCTCCTACTGGTACTCAGTTCTTGCAAGCCGTCGGTGCAGCCGAAGCCAGCCTGCGTAGTTTAGGAATCCCAGGGATAAACACCGAAGAAAAAGGTTTTCATAAAGACGAAATCGTCCTTGTGTGTGCTGGGGAGGGGTCTACTTCCGAAGGAGAATTTTGGGAGTCAATGAACACTGCTTGCAACCTCAAGCTTCCCATTATCTTTCTAATTCAGGACAATGAATACGCCATCTCAGTTCCAGTAGAGATTAACACCGCCGGGGGCAGCATCTCGAAGCTTCTGGGAAGTTTTCCAAATCTGCTGATTCAAGAATGTGACGGAACTGATTTTTCTGAGAGCTATAAGATCTGCGGAGAAGCAGTCGCCTACTGTCGAGAACGTAAGGGACCCAGTTTGATCCATGCTCATACTATCAGACCTTATTCTCACTCCGATTCCGACGATCAAAAAACTTACCGGTCAAATCAAGAACGACAAGAAGAGCAAGATAATGATCCCATTCTAAAAATGAGAAACTTCGTGATAACGGCCAAGCTATTCAATGAAGAAGAATTAGATGCTCTAGATACCGAAATCACAGAGGCCATTGACCAGGACGCCGATGAAGCACTGAAGCATTCACAGCCATCCCCTGAAACGGCAATGCAACACATCTATTCGGAAGATGTCGATCCTACTAGTTCCCTGTTTGATTCCGAAAACTTCCCCGAGTACCTTGATGATCGAGAACTGACGATGGTCGACCTCATCAATGCATGTCTATCAGATGAGATGGAACGCAACCCTCAAATGGTGATTTTCGGTCAAGATGTAGCAGACGCTTCTAGAGAAGAAGCTTTGGAAGAGGTAACTGGTAAAGGCGGTGTATTTAAGGTCACCCATGGCCTGCAAAGTAAGTTCGGAAAACATCGAGTTTTTAATGCACCTCTCGCAGAAGCCAACATAGTGGGGAGAGCCATTGGGATGGCCCACAGAGGACTAAAACCAGTGGTCGAAATCCAGTTTTTTGACTATATATGGCCTGCTTTCATGCAAATAAGAAATGAGATCGCCACTATGAGGTATAGGAGTGCCGGAGTCTTTTCTTCTCCTGTAGTAATCAGGGTGCCCTACGGAGGATATCTTCGGGGAGGTGGCATATACCATTCCCAGACTGGAGAAACCCTATTTACTCACACTCCAGGGCTTCGAGTAGTTCTTCCTTCCAATGCTTCTGACGCAAACGGCCTCCTCCGAACGGCCATTCGCTGTGAAGACCCGGTGATCTTCTTGGAACACAAGCACCTATACCGACAAATTCACAACAAAGGGAGATATCCAGGAAAGAACTTCATGATTCCCTTTGGAAAAGCACGACTGATCAGAAAGGGTTCAGATATTACAGTCATCGCCTGTGGGGCACTTGTCAGGAAGTCTCTGGAGGCAGCTGCCATAGCCTCGGAACAACATGGCATAGAATGTGACGTGTTAGACTTGAGAACGCTGTCCCCACTCGATATGGATTCCATCGCCTCCTCGGTCCAGAAAACTCATAAAGTTTTGATCGCACATGAAGACTCGTTATCCTGGGGGTTAGGATCCGAAATAGCTGCCCGTATTGCCGACTCACTATTCCCCTGGTTAGATGGACCAGTCAAGAGAGTAGCCTCTATGGACACCTGGGTACCTTATGCACCTAGCCTTGAAAACAAAATTCTACCCCAAGCCTCAGACGTCCTGGACGGCATCTTAAACCTACAACAGTTCTGAAAGCGATCTGATCCTAGTATTTCGGTAGACACGGATCGACTTCGTCAATCCATCCAAGAATGCCACCGTTTAAATTATACAATCCTGAAAATCCACTATCAGACAGAATGTCAGCAGCCTTAGCACTTCTCACTCCACTCCTGCAATGAACAACTATTTCTCTGTCACTAGGAAGTTCCGCTATCCTTTCACTGAGCTCCCCCAAAGGGATCAGAAAGGCTCCAAGATCAGAAAGGTTTACAATGTCCCATTCGAAGGGTTCCCTGACATCTAGCAGGAAGGGGGGAGGGTCAACTTTCAGGCGATCCCTAAGCTCTGAGGGTTTGATTTCAATAAATTTTTCTGAAGTTTTCGCTTGATCTTCGAACTGATCCGACGCAACTCCACAGAACACATCGTAATCTATAAGTTCTGTTTGAGTTGGCTCATTTCCACAAACAGGACAATCTGGATTGCGCCTGATCTTCACCTCACGCCATTTCAGTTCCAGAGCATCGAAAATTAGTAGTCGGCCAACAAGGCTCTCGCCTTGTCCCAAAACTATTTTGATCACTTCAAGAGCTTGAAGAGACCCTATAATCCCAGGCAGCACACCCAGAACACCTGCTTCAGCACAACTCGGAACCATACCTGGCGGCGGTGGCTCTCTGAACAAGCATCTGTAGCAAGGTCCATCATCTTTTCCAAATACAGAAACCTGGCCTTCCCAACGGAAAATCGATCCGTAAACACTAGGTTTACCCAAAAGGACGCACGCATCATTCACAAGATAGCGAGTTGGAAAATTATCCGTACCATCAACTACCACGTCATAGTTTTCCAAAATCTCCAAAGCATTTTGCGAATCTAATCTACATGGGTGTGAAATCACTTCGACATGAGGATTTAAGCTGAAAATCCGGCGATAAGCAGATTCCAATTTTGGCTTGCCTATATCCTCCGTTCCATAAAGAATCTGTCTCTGTAAATTGGTCACATCTACTTCGTCAAAATCGACAAGACCGAGCGTTCCGATCCCTGCAGCTGCAAGATATAGGGCCACAGGTGATCCTAATCCTCCAGCTCCCACAACGAGAACACTGGAATCTTTCAGAAGTATCTGACCCTTCTTTCCTACTTCAGGAAGCATTAGATGCCTAGCATATCTGCTGAGTTCTTTCGAGCTAAGTTCGATATTTGGAGACTTCTCCAAGTTACACTCCTATTCGAAAGGCTGGTTCAGTTCAGTCCCAAATAATGGCTACCACCTAATGCAGTGACCCCAAAAGCCTCTGCATCCCTACTGAGATCGGCTACTTCCACATCAGGCAAATCTGAAGCCATTCCTACATCAGCAAGCTGAGCAAACAAAAACTGATATTGCAAAGGAATATTCAAAGTACTCCGATCTTGCCAAATCCTTCGATCTCTAATGCCTCTATAGGAATAAATTTCCCTAACCAAACTCAAATTCCTTTCCAGATCAAACCATTCTGCACCCATACGTTCACTCCCTTGGACCAGACCCTCATCGCTAGTCTCTCCCTCCAGATCGCGCATTACCAACTTGGTCGCCAGACCATGTCGCACACCCCATTGGTCCAAACCAATCTCTCTTAGCAATCCAGCAGAACTTGCAAAATAAATCGGTCTCTCTTGAATTGCGTCACGTATGAAGCTGAGTGCAAATCTGGGCCCTCTGGCCAGAAATGCACCTGACGGATAAACAACTTGAACGCCATCAATAACAATCCTTAAGTCCTGCTGTATTCTTCCCGATCCGACTGCATCCATCATTTCATCCGAAGCAGTCGAAATAGAAGTGCTAGGAATTGGACTAACCTTGTAGTAGTCGGTACCGAATTCGGAATCGAATGGAGGCTGTGACTCTGGTTCAGTTTTATCCCTAAGCTGCTTAGGATACCAGTCAGTATACAAATACTGCACAACAATCACTGTGACATCCTTGCGAATATCTTCAACTTCCTGGGCATACCACAGAGGAAACGTATCATTGTCTCCGTTAGTAAATATGACTCCATAGGGTTCTACGCTCATTAACAAATCGTAAGCCCAATCTCTGGCGGCGTAATCGCCTGAGCGATCAGCCCATTGCCAATTCGAAAGCAATGGAATCAAGGCTACGAGAAAAATCGGTAACCCTTTCAACTTCCAATTGTCTGACTTCCTGCCCTGCACTAGCCGCGAGAAGATCCCCGATAAACCCAGTCCAGCTAGATTACCCCAAAGCATGAAGCCGGCTAGAAAGAAATAGTCCCTTTCTCGAACTTCACGTGCAGACCTCGCAATATCAGGATCTAAAGAAAACCCGTGCTTGAAATTCAAGTAAAGAACCAACCCCAACGTTAATGTTCCTGTGAGTATTGTGAGATAGACAAAAATTGCCCTGTCTGCCTTCCACAGCACTGAAAATCCGACCAACCCTAAAGCCAAGAAAAGGATCGTAAAAGGTAGACGGCCTCCAGATGGTTTTTCACTAAGGTCCGCCCCTCTGGCCCATTGCCAATCAAAATACTGAAAATAATTCAGGAGTTGATGGCCTATCGGTGCCTGGCGATCTCCTACCGCCGGCTTTCCATACTGCGCTCTACTCAAGGTATTAGCTAAGGCAGGACAACCTGTTTTCCCATTTGTATAAATGGCAACCGTAGCTCCGCTGATAGTTTCACAGATAGGATCACCCTCATTAATTGCAGGGTTTTGACTTGCTCTAATCGGAAGAAAGGCATTGAATGAAATACCTACAAGAACTAGGAGGACTGCCCGAAATAAGAACCTTCGGTTGACCAAAACCGCTGGGCCAACTACCAAAACAAAAGCGGCCAGGGCAGGAGCAGGCAAAACAGACATTAGGTGATTCGTTGATCCCAAGACCATCAAGTAACCTGCAGCCAGGAGGGACCTCTGGCCTATCAAACTTTTCCGATCGTCGTACCACCTCAATGCGAGCCAACTGACGGCGGCGATCACTGCTACGCTGACCGTATACACCTTTTCATTGACATTAGATTGATTCCAAACAGTATAAGCTGTAGCCCCCATGATAGCACCCGACACTGAACCCAATATAGCCATCCAAGACTGCTCGAATAATCTGGAAAGAACTCGGTGACTGATTAGAAAAAAGAAGCCAGTTGCAACAGCACTGGTGAATGCAGCAAACAGATTCACACTGACTGCAACAGAGAGACCTAAGGGGCTCAACAATAGGATCCACACGCGAGCCAACGTAACAAACAATGGATTTCCGGGGGGATGGGGAATCCCTAGCCCATAACCTGTTGCTATGTATTCTGAGGCATCCCACCAGGAAGTAGTTGGAGCGAGAGTGATGGCATATAGAATGAATACCGCAAGACTCACTAACAAACTTGATCGGTAGGCTGGTCTATAACCGTTCATTTGGATTCCTCACAAGAATTACTCAAGCAACACCAATACTTCTTCACTGACTATATCTTATAACTTACACGGTTTGATCAAAACCCAAACCATCTCACATCAGACTACTCTGTACGGAACCGTAAGCACTTTGGATGCACCTAGCGCTATCCGCAAGTCCCAACTTAGGTTTTATGGCCATGTCAACAACTAGAGCATTGAAAGCCATCAGAGGTTGGGTCGCACCAACCACACGTGTCGAAGTAGAGGAGCTCCTCTTGCAACGTGGAGACCTAGAGTTCCCTGCGTCCTTCCTGACCCCCGTGACGAGAAACAAGAAATTTCCCACTTGGATAGTTTTACATGGTCTGACTCCAACTGGAAGATTCCATCCCACTCTAGAGCAATTCACCCGAGCATTAGCCTCTTCGGGAGCTACCGTCCTCATACCTGAAATCCCGGAATGGACCAGGCTGGAGCTCAAACCTGAAGTCACTATTCCAACTATTAGGGCCACTCTCAAAGCCATCGAAGAGCATCCCCTCACTAATCAAGGCCTCTGTGGTCTGATAGGTTTTTCTTTCGGAGCACCTCAAGCTCTGATTGCCACAACAAAACCTGACATAGCAAATCGGCTGGCTGGAGTAGTGAGCTGGGGCGGCTATTCCGATATGGAGCGCATTCTGCAGTTTCAAATGACTGGCCAACACGAATGGCAAGGAGAAGAGTACCAGTTTAACCCAGATCCATACGGCCGTTGGATCATCGCTGGCAATTACTTACCGTTCGTCCCGGAATACAGGGACGCTCAAGATGTCGCCGATGCGCTGATACATCTAGCCATTGAAGCAGGCAACCGCCGTATCCCTTCCTGGAGCCCATCCTACGACACACTCTTAACAGAGCTTGCGGCGGACATCTCTCCCGATCGGAAAGGGCTCTTTGAACTTTTTGCTCCTCGATCAGACCAAGAGATCGACACCGAGAAAGCCTCTCGGATGGCAACCCGGCTAACAGAGTCTGCCACAAAGGTCACACCGCTTCTTAACCCTGCTCCTTATCTGTCAGAAGTATTGTCGGATGTGCATCTTTTCCATGGCCGAACAGATGCTCTCATCCCCTACACCGAGACCCTACTGGCAAACACTCTTCTGCCTCGCGACAAAATCGCCAACTCCACAATTACCGGACTATTTGAACACTCGGAGCGTGGCAACCGTCTCACATCTGTTTTCCACGAAATCGGCGAAGCAGCCACACTGATTCGTGCTCTGAGCCGCGTCCTTAGCATTGTCTAAACGAAACAACGAGTCTCCTGCAAAAACTCGAACTTTTATATAAAGCCTAAAGTAATCCAGGAATGATCCTGTGCTTTACCCTTCGCATATAATCAGCGTACCCGTCTAGATCTCTCTTTAATGTGCTTTCTTCGATTAGAATTCTTGGCCACAATGCGAGCATCAATATCCCTGTTCCAAAACTTGCCATCATCATACTTCCCAGCCAAAGAGCCGCACCACAGAACCAGATTAAAAAACTGGTATAAAGTGGATGCCTCACCCGACCATACAAACCGGTGTCCACTAACACATGCCCCCTATCTTCCTGGATACTCACAACAGGTTGTGCAAATTCATTTTGGACTAGAGTTACAAACATAAAAATCAAGCCGATTTGAGCCAGCCCAAGGCCTACCAGGCGTACCAAAATAGTTGGTTCAGTGAGAGCATGCAGGTAAAACACGTCTGTCGGAACGAAAGATAGAGCGGTAAGGCCAACTGCGGAGAGAACAGCTGTAGCCATCTTGTCTTGTACTGGCTGAGATGAGGATTTCACTATCAATCTTGCTTCCATACTCTTCGGATAATAGACGCAAAGATAAAAACAACCTAAGAATACCCCGACAGAATATAGCCCCAAGAAGGCCATGCCGTCTTCCCACAGCCAACTTGCCTCAGTCGCCAAAAGCTTGGCTGGTAGTAAAAGACAAACACTGACTAAGCCAATATTCAAAAAGCACCCTATGATGGTTCGTTTCACCAATGTTTTAAATTTCAACCAAGATCCCAGACTCCAGGCTTTCAGCTTGCTCTAAGATAGCACCAGCTACAGCAACATCCTGGACGGCATTACCTACTGATTTAAATAGTGTGACTTCTTCTGCGTTCTCTCTTCCAGGCCGACTCTCGTTCACCAACTCACCCAGTTCAGCATGTATTTCATCTAGATCAAACACTCCTTCATCGATCGCTTGTGTGAGATCTCCCGCTTCAACCATTACCGTATCCCTATAGTCCACTACGACTTTGGCTTTGGATACCAAATCCCCGTCTAACTCTCTCATCTCAGGAGTAAATGCTCCGATTGCGTTCACATGTGTTCCAGGACCGAGGACCGAACCTGGAAATACCGGCTCAAGACT
>DUCW01000124.1:2686-3357 GCA_012959595.1 Gemmatimonadota bacterium | reverse complement strand
GTGGCTCCGAGCCAAGGAGGTCAGTCATGGTATGGACACGCGTCACTTTTGAGCGGTCTGTGGGTAGATAATCAGTTGCGTTACGATTTACTTCTAGCCGAGAATCCTGAAACATTGATAGATGACTTTAAAAAACTGGGGCACAATACAGTGGCGATAATGCCCGCTATCACAAGGTCATGGCCTGAGGGTCAGCGATTCGGGTATGACCAAATTTTTACACACGAAAACATAGACTACGCTGGTCCACCTTTGAATTGGGTTACTATGCCAGATCAGTTCACATGGTCATTCCTGCAAAATGCTATTCATAAGAATACTGGTGATGTGCCGCTGTTTGTAGAATTAGGCTTAATTAGCAGTCATGCCCCATGGACTCCTATCTTAGAGGTTTATGAGGATTGGAGCTCAATCGAAAATGGTGAGATATTTATGGAATGGGAGAAGAGGGGCCCAACCCCCCAAGAGCTTTGGGCGGACCATGATGAGGTGCGAAAACATTATAGCCTATCTGTGGACTACGCGATCAATGCTATGGTGGGGTTCGCCGAACAATACATGAAAGAGAGAGATTTGCTCATTGTCTTAGGTGACCACCAAGCAGCTCCTCTGATCACTGGCGAGGGTGCGAGCAAGGCAGTTCCAGTACATGTGATCAGTAGAGATAAATC
>DUCW01000124.1:1486-2676 GCA_012959595.1 Gemmatimonadota bacterium | reverse complement strand
AGCCCCCACCTGGCTGTCTTTCCCGATACGATAGCATTTACTAAATTCAACCCCAGCCATCCATTTGCTCCAGTAATAAAAATCATGATTCAGCTATGATCTTTTCGATATTTCTATGTGCTAATGCCATAATTGTCCCTTGGGGATTCACTCCAGGTGCAATCCCGGAAATCACAACGGACGCTCCGAGAATGGATTCTTTCAGGGGTATGTTTCTGGAGGCCTACAGTGATTCGGTTGATTTTCTCAAAAATGGAGGGTAATTCTGTTTTCTAGAATAGCCAGTTGGTTGGGCTTGATCAGATCACTGCTGATCTACTGGAGGCCCGGTCGACAGAAGGGTTTGCGTGAGTTCTACGCGCCACTCCTTTCTCCAGGAGATTTGGTTTTCGATGTGGGATCTCACCTTGGAGACAGATCTTTGGCGTTTGCTTCCCTAGGGGCTGAAGTCATTTCGATGGAGCCACAACCATTGATTAATCTGTGGCTAAGAAAATTGGTGGGGAGCCATCCGAAGATCCTTATAAGACAGGAGGCCGTTGGCGGTTCTTCTGGAACCAATGAGTTATCGATAAGTCATTGGACGCCAACTGTCTCAACCATATCTGGACCATGGAAGGACAGAATAGTTGACGTGAATCCGACTTTTAGTAAAGTCCGCTGGGACCGGAGGGTAGAGGTTGATGTTGTAAGCTTAGACGACTTGATCGGTTTATATGGCATTCCAGCTTATTGCAAAATCGACACAGAAGGTTCAGAAATTGAAGTGCTGAGAGGTCTCAGCCACGGCATCGGGCTGATATCCTTTGAATTTATTTATGGGAATTTGGAAGCTACTATATCATGTATCGAGCTATTAGAGGAACTGGATGATTATGAGTTCAATATGGTGATAGGTGAAAATCGACAATTCGTATTCCACGCCTGGATTGATAAAAATGTTTTGATTGACCATCTGTCGATTGATAAATCTAGTTCGGGAGACCTTTATGCCAGACTGGTATGAGGCACTAGTAAAAATAGGATAGTTAATAATCATGGTTAAAGATTGGATGTCCTTAACTACAAGAGATTTCTCTGATGGGGAAGGAAGAGATTCGGTCGGAGTTTTGTTGGTCGGATCGATTGAGCAGCATGGGCCCCACCTTCCTTTGTCAACCGATTCGGTGATTGGAGAAGGTTTACTCAAA
>DUCW01000124.1:0-1354 GCA_012959595.1 Gemmatimonadota bacterium | reverse complement strand
ACTGATAGAGATCGTTGTAGAAATTGGAAGGCAAGCAAAATCATGTGGAATGCGTAAACTATTAGTGGTAAACAGTCACGGTGGTAATAGTTCTTCTTTGGACATTGCTTCAATGAAGCTTCGATCTGAACTGAAGTTGTTAGTGGTTAAAGTCGATTATTTTCGTTTCCCTAAGCCGAAGCAGATAGATTTGCCTGATTGTGAATGGAATCATGGTCTACACGGAGGTGCATTGGAAACATCCATGATGATGGCACTTGAGCCCGATCTTGTGAGAATGGGAGAGTTAGAGAATAACACTTCCTGGCTGGAGGAATTGGCCTCGAAGCATCGTCGGATTGGTAAAGACAGAGCGGTGTCCCTGTATTGGATGGCCAGTGATTTAAACCATTCCGGAACTGTAGGTGATGCCACCTTGGCGAGTAGTGAAATGGGGGCGCTATTGATAGAGTATTACTCACGGTGTCTCGCGGAGGTAATGATGGATGTGAGTGAGATCGATTTGAGTAGATTCGGCTAGTGAATAGAGGATTCGAGATTGATGAAAATTTAGCTTGGTCTCTTTTGCAGAAAGTACCAGCGGAATTTGTAGGGGCTGAAACTGGATTCTTGAAGCTCTCCCAACCTGAGCAAATCACCTTGGAATTTGACGGATACGGAGAGAGATGGATCGCTTCACACTCCTTAAGCGTGGACGCTCAACAGATTTTCGAAATATACGGACCTTTGGCAGTCAAAGAGAAATGGATTCTCGGCCAGCTAGGACAGAGTTTGGATGGAAGAATAGCGACGAAAAGTGGTGATTCCCACTATATCACGGGTGATGAAGATTTATTGCGATTGCATAGGATACGAGCAATGGCTGACGCAGTTTTAGTCGGAGCTAATACGGTTGCTTCAGACAATCCAAGAATGTCGGTAAGGAAGGTAGATGGTCCTAACCCCACTCGCATTATTTTGGATCCTAGTAGGCGGTTGGATACAGATAGTTTTGTTTTTAGAGATCAATCTACGAAGACCGTTGTGCTATGTGATAGCAACATTTCCTCTTCGGAAATTTATCCGAATGTCCAGGTTTATCAACTGGAGTGTGCGAAAGAGAGAGGTTTTGAGATGAATGATTTAAGGGCTGTCTTCATCCAAGAAGGTTTCAATAGAATTTTGGTTGAAGGTGGCGGGATCACCGTCTCACGCTTTTTAGAGGCAGGGTCTTTAGACCGACTACATATTACAGTGGCACCGATGATAATTGGATCGGGAACGCCTGCTCTAAAGCTACCAACGATCACCTCATTGAATGAAGCTATCAAGCCTCGATTCAGACAGTTTAGACTTGGCAATGATGTGCTTTTCG
>DUCW01000123.1 GCA_012959595.1 Gemmatimonadota bacterium | reverse complement strand
CTCCTGGGTGTCCAAAGTCATCCCTTGAGCAGACTCGCCCTGTTCCATATCTACAACTGCTACACCAACATCATCTTTCTCATTATGAACTAAAAAATGCACCATTCAAAACTCCAGTTCCAGGAAAAATCCAGTGAGGCCAGAATTCCTTACCTCGGAATACCCTAACCATCTTCACATTTCTTATATAGCCGCTAATAACTCGAGTGTTACCCCAAGTTGCCAAAATAAGCAGTAAGAACTCTGTTCAACCTCAGTTGCCAGATCTTCTACTAGTTACTTCGATAACTCCATTGGCAAATCCAGTCCCCCATCGAAACGTTGCATCTCTAGCGTTCACGAACCTCAGTTCCTGAACGTCTTCGATACGAAGTTGGTGCAAAAAATCCAGCTCAAACTGCTGATTATCAATCATAGCCTTAGGTAGTCGATCCGAATTGAACTGAATGCTGGCCGGGGTTCTAGGCCTAAGCCACGTCACCCGGAGTCGCCCAATCGCTTCATAAACACTCTGGTTCGCCTGAGAGATCTCGTCCAGTTCCAGCCTGGTGATCACGTCGGGATTCGTACGTCTGGCAGAACTACCAGTACCCCCACTCGCACAGCCGATTGAAATGATTAAAAACACAAATGAAAAAAATAGTCTGAGCTTATACATATTTCCTCTCAAGAAAAATGACGAGGGCTGGATTATAGCAGTACCCAAGCACATCACGAAAGTACGGGCACTGATCTCGTTTAACAGGTAAGACAGTTGTGGTTATTGATAGCTCCCAAGCTTTCCAAGAGAGCGATTGTTTCTGGAAAGGGTTGTATTCGCTGAACTGGCCCATTTGCCAGATCCACTGTTGTCTGTCCAGTCCTACTAACCACGGTCACGTCTGCACCCAGACTGACCAGATATAGAATCAACTGGTTATCACCCCTAGCAGCTGCGTGATGTACTGGAGAGTAACCATTGTGATCTCTATCATTGACATCCGCACCGTGCTCTTCAACCAAATACTGTACAGATGGAATCCAACCGTCTGGTACATGTCTATGAGAATTTCCTGCAAAGCCTTGACCATAGCCTACACCAGAAGCTGCTACTATAGGTGCAACAGCTCTACCACCGACAGGAACGGGAGGAAGTCCAGAAAAATCTTCCTGCTCACCCCTTCTCCGACGATCGGGGGTTTTCCTTGTCGCGATCGTTGGGTCGGCTCCATATCGCACTAATAATTCCATTGCAGCAACATCAGTAGCGTGAGCCGCTCTCCAGAAAGGAGTTGCACCACTGCGGTCGACACCAAGCAGATCTCGAGCATAGGTAGTGTACCAAAGATTCTTCTTCAACCTGACGTTTGGATCCACTCCAGCTTCCAGAAGAATCTCCATCAGTTCCAAGTAACTAATTTGTTGTTGCATGTAATCGACTGGCTGGGGATGCCTAGATTTTGGAGCCCACTCCATATTCAAGACAGCATAAAGAGGAGTTCCTCCTGCATCACTAGCGATATTGGGATCCGCACCCCATTCCAGAAGTTGTTTCACCAAGTCAAAATGACCATTGATCGCCGCCAGCAATATGGAACTCGTTTGGTCACCTGCACTCGTTTGGTTAATGTCGGCCCCATTGTCCAACAAGGTACGAACAGCTTCGAAATGTCCTTCCCTGACAGCAAGAAGAAGGGGAGTCAGTCCGCCGTGAGTGCCAACCAAATCCGCATACGAAAGTGGATCGATCTCATCAACTGACCTTAACTGTACCTCTGGGATTGGCTGCGAAACTGTATTTGATGGTATGGATGCATTGCTATTTGGCTGCCTGGATTCAGAACTTCCTACTGAGGATTCGACTAGAGTCCTCCGCAAACTATTCCACTTGACCTGATCCGCCCTGTCTTCCTGCTGTCTTTTTGCAATATCGACTACCTTTGCTGCCATAGCGATATCTGCTCCATGGGTCACTAAGAGGTCGATAGTCTCCGTGCGATTGAAAGCGGCTGCGAACATCAAAGGTGTCTGGCCCCACTGCTGTTCTTTGGCGTCGACATCGGCCCCGTGATCCAACAACGCTTTGACTGCCACCTGACTGCCTGAAGCAGCAGCAAAATGTAATGGGGTCACGGCCCCAGTCGTTGTTCTAGGATTGACTGCACTACCCAGTCTAAGCAGCGAAACCACAGAAGTCTCCCTCCCTATTTTACTGGCCAAGTGAAGTGGTGTATATCTACCCAAACGCGTCACTGCTTCAGGATTGGCTCCTGCTGAAATCAGCATCTCCAGCATTTCGATATCGCCGTTCTCTGCAGCCCAGTGCAGAGCAGTCATTCCATCCCCTTGGGCAGCGTTCACTTCCTCTCCATCCCGGATAAGGATCCGCACAGAATCAACATCCCCATGCATTGCTGCATCAGCAATCGGAGATTCAGCGGTTACCAGAGGAAACAACAAAAGTGCCAGAACGAGTGACCCCAAAGCTTCTACCCTCAAACCGTAATTTATAATTTTCACAAGAGTTCACCATTGCTGTTACCGAAGCTCTCCAAATCGTTCATCCCCAGTTTTTGTCCCAAACTCAGCATGGCATTTGCCATCGGTGTGCCATCGTCTGTGAAAATATGATTATTCCCTGCAAGAGCTCCATTGGCTCCACCTACTACAAAGAGTGGACAACGCTTGTGGTTATGTAGATTCGAATCCCCCATTGGGGAACCATAAATGACCATGGTTTTATCCAGAAGAGTTTCTCCATCCTCATCGATTTCCTTCAATTTATCCAATAGATAAGGAAGCATCCCCACATGATAACTATTGATCTTAGCAAACTCTAAAACTGATTCGGGGCTACCACCATGATGGGAAGCAGGATGAAATGGCTTCTCCGACCCACTCTCAGGATATACCCTACTAGATGCGTCTCTTCCCATCTTAAAGGAGAAGACTCGAGTCATATCTGCTTCGAAAGCTAAGACCTGTAAATCCATCATCAATTTCACATGCTCATCGAACGAATCGGGAACACCCGCAGGAGCTTCGGGAAGTTCTCTGGATTCTCCGCTACTATTCCTGGATTCAATCCCTTGGATTCGACGTTCTATTTCACGGATATTTTCGAGATACCTGTCTATCCTGAGGCGATCACTGGGTCGCAATCCCGTTTTTAATCGACCGATATCGCCAACAATCCAATCTAGGATGCTGGCACTACTTCGACGTCTAGCGGCTCTTTGTTCCGTGCTTCCACCCGCTCCGAACAATTGATCAAAAGCAATTCTTGGGTCACGAATCATAGGCAAGGGTTCTGTCGGAGAAGCCCAGCTAATGGTATCCGTATATACGCATGCATACCCGTAAGCACACCCGCCTGCCTGATCTACGTTTTCGAT
>DUCW01000122.1 GCA_012959595.1 Gemmatimonadota bacterium | reverse complement strand
ACCTTCCATCCCTAGACAATTGATAAGTGTTCCAGCCACTATCTGAAACAGGAGTCAATCTTTCTGGAACACCACTACCATTGAGTTTCGAACGGTAGAGAAACCTTCTTCCTGGATCTTCAGGAGAAGCCAGAAAAAAGAGCCATCCATTTTCTTCATCGATAAGCTCCAGACTTATCACATCCATATCCCAGGGTGTGATAATCTGCTCATTTGAGCCGTCACGGTCTATCACATAAACATGTCGCCAGCCATCTTTTTCACTCACCCAAGTAAAACGTTTTCCCCCATCAAGCCAATACATGTCATCCACCACGTCTAGCCAAGCATCGTCCTTGTCTCGAAAGACCGTGTGAGCTTCCCCAGTGAAGGTATTGACTAACACCACTTGATTAGTATTCTGAGCACGGTTGAGTCTTTGGATTGCGAACTCTTCTGAGTCGGCTGCCCAGTCCATTCTAGCTATGTAGTTGTTCCTTGGATCACCAGGTATTTCAGCCCATACGGTCTCGCCTCCGAAAGACGATACTGAACCAACCCTTGCTGCTGAAAGAGTTTCGCCAACTTTTGGATATGGGATTTTAGTAATCTGAGGGTACAATGAATCCGTGTTGTTAATCAAGAGAAATTCTCTCACCCCACTCGCGTCTATTTGCCAATAGGCGATTCTTTGTCCATCAGGACTCCAACGAAATCCATCTTGAATACCAAATTCTTCTTCGTATGCCCAATCGAAAGTACCGTTGATGAGAGTTGAGGATCCACCAGTAGTCAACTTGGTGATGTCACCACCATTCAAGTGTTCGACATAAATATCGTGACCGCGAACGTATGCTACTCTATCGCCATTAGGTGAAAATTTTGCGAACATGAGGCTAGCTTCTGGTGCACTTTCACCCAACTGGACCAGCTCATCTGTTCTTAGATTTAAGACCCAGTAATCACCTCTCGAATTAGTACGCCAGACACGTCTAGAGTTTGTATATATCAGCAGTTTATTCCCGTCTTCTGACCACTGATAATCATGTATAATTAAAGGTGAAGAACTCCCGCGAGGTATCAATCTCCGAGCAGGCACCCTTATCTCTCGCCTGCCTGTTTCAGGATGGTAACTGACAATTTCTAGAGCCCTCAGCCTATTGGATACTTCGACTGTGGTATACCCCGATCCATCCGGGAGCCAACGGGCAGGACCAAACTGCTCCGAAAGGAAATCCCTTGAGTTGAAAATACTCTCCAAAGAGAGCAATCCCCTATTTGACTGGGCCGCTACATTGACTACTCCTGCCAAAAGAATGACAGAACTGTAACCCAAAACTCTAAGGATACTCCTTCGAGAAATGTGCATCATTACCTCTCGTACCCTTTTACTGGTCACCCGTAACGATTCGACGAGTCAACTGACCATTACTCTCCCAATAGGTTTTCTTCAAGGCAATAAAAGGATCGGCAGTAGCCGGTTGAACCCTGCCCCCAGCGTCGGTAGCCCGAGAAGTGATCGTATGTTCACCAGGAGAGCCTCCATCCCAGTCCATATGCCAAAAAGTCCAGGAATACGGGCTGTCCTGTGAAACAGAAATCTCGGCAGGTCTCCAAGGGCCTCCATCTACACTTACGTCTACACTAGCCACAGATGAACCCCAAGCTGCTCCATGTACGCGATAGTTACCTTCAAGGAGAGTAACTTTAGCGGGTACCGAGTTAATCCTTGTCCTGCCAACAGATGACTCCATCCAAACAGACTCGTCACCGACTTTCTCTTCTCTCAATGTCACGTAGTCTCGTGCCATGAATCTCCCCATAAAACGAGTGTCACGAATTTCAATCCCCTTTAACCATTTCACGTTTGCTACGCCATACCAACCAGGAGCAATCAACCGCAGTGGAAATCCATGAGCATTGGGTAACGGATCGTCATTCACCGCATAGCACAAGATGAGATTAGAATCCATCGCATCTTGTATCGACATACTCCTAGCAAAATGTTGAACAATCTTGTTGCCCCTAATCTCTTCTTCGCCAGAGTCACTTCCCCAAAACACGACCTCTATCCCACTATCTTTAATTCCTACATCCTGAAGAACTGAAGCCAGGGATGTTCCAGTCCATCTGGCATTGTGAACTGCTCCTATAAAACCGGAAAATCCTCTATTTCCAGCACACTCTAGAGTGAAGATTTCCTCCTGTTGGGGTCTCGACCGTAATTCCTCGAGAGTAAAAGTCAGAGGATTCTCAACAAGTCCACCTACTTCTAGGTTCCATTCATTCTCCTGGATCACAGGACGATTATAATGACCTACCTGGAAAAGGTCAGACGTTGGTGTTACCCAAGAGTCCAGCTGCTCCCATTCCAAAAGATTGACTTGGCTCACTGCTCCAGTATCAGGTGCGCTGGCCCAAGGAACCAAAGAACCTTCCGTGCTGTTGAATCCAGCCTGTTCCTCTATTTCACAACCCAATAGAGACAAACCCAACACGGCAGACCCTCCACGAACCAGCCATTCTCTGCGAGTAAGATAATCTTGATTATACACAGTGTTGTCTCCTCCCCTATAACATTCCTGACGATACCCTGCCATACATTGTGAAACTTGGATCGAGATATCGCCAGTCCCATTTAGTAATAATTATCACATCAACTAACTATAAGGTACATTGTGAGAATGATACTGCTTCTATAACAGGAGATGACCTAATTAAACGCTGTATGCTTCTCATTGCGGGCGTACTAATCAACACTTCTCCTGCAACGGCTGACCAAATACCTCCCATTAGCGACCAAATCACTGCCGACCGTCCTGAGATACTCGTCGTTCCCATTCAAGGGGATATCACCGTGGATGGACTTTTAGAAGAACCTGTTTGGAAACTGCCTGCTACAAACGGCCGATTCATACAATCTGAGCCTCGCGAAGGTGAAAGAGCGACACAGAGAACCGACATTTGGATAGCAGCCGACGATGCTCAACTCTATGTTGCTGCTTACCTTCATGACTCCGAAGAGCCTACAGTTTCAGAGATTAAAAGAGATTTCTCAGAAACCAACCAAGACGGTTTTCAGGTCATTCTCGATACTTTCCGAGATAGGCGAAACGGATATGTGTTCATGACAAACCCAGAAGGTGCCAGAGGTGACCGACAGGTAGCGAACGAAGGGCGGGAAGTTAATAGTTCCTGGGACGCAATATGGACGGTAGAGACTGCTAGAGCTCCAGATGGCTGGACAGTTGAAATGGCCATCCCCTTCAGGGCTCTGCGATTTGATGTCAAAAACGATCGCTGGGGAATCAATTTCGCTCGCCTCTTAAGACGCAACAACGAAATTGCCCATTGGGCACCGATCCCTAGAGCTTACAACCTCTATCGTCTCTCTCTAGCAGGAGATCTAGTGGGTCTTCCACAAGCTAGCGGAGGAAGGGATCTGAGGGTCAAG
>DUCW01000121.1 GCA_012959595.1 Gemmatimonadota bacterium | reverse complement strand
AACCAATGATCCTGCCTACTGGATCCAGAGTTATGTCTCTTAGAGATGGCCAAAAGAAAATGTCAAAATCAGATCCTTCTCCTATGACAAGGATAGAAATGGTTGATGACAATGACACAATCAGTAAGAAAGTGATGAAAGCTACTAGTGATCCAATGTTGCTCCCCGAAAAAGTAGATGAGTTGGAAGAAAGGCCCGAAGCAAAGAATCTACTGAATATTTATTCTGCTTTTTCCGGTGAAACGATAGAGAAGGTTGTTGCCAGGTTTCAGGGGAGCCAGTTTTATAATTTTAAGAAAGAATTGGCTGAAGTGGTAGTTGAAAATATGGGGCCAGTCCGAGATGAGTTCCTTCGTTTAATAGCCGATAAATCCTATATCGTTAAGGTGTTGAATGAGGGGAGAGAGAGGGCTGTGCAAAAGTCTGCTCCAGTGATCAGTGAGGCAAAGGTAATCATGGGGTTGGGCTAACATAAGATTGTTAATTCTCTGGGCATTTCCAAGGTATTTGGGATAACCTTGAAGAGGTGTATTGAAAGTAGGGCTTGATGGTGATTCGATTTACTCATTTTGAGTTATGGAGGTGTGGTTTACATGAGTGTTGATCTCAGAGGTGTCTTCGTACCGTGTACTAGTCCGTTTGACTCTGTGACAGGCGAATTAGATGTGATCGGACTAGAAACTAATTTGGATAGTTATTTGAGTCACCCGATACGTGGGATAGTGGTCGGAGGAAGTACTGGTGAAGCAGTCCTTCTAGGTGAAAACGAGAGATGCGAAATGCTAAGAGTGACCCAAAGGAAGCTCGGTGCAAGCCATTTACTTATCGCGGGTACTGGTGCCGAGTCTACTCGTTTGACAATACACCGATGTTGTGAGGCTGCGGATTTTGGTGCCGATGCAGTGTTGGTTCAGCCACCAGCATTTTACAGAAGTGCTATGACTGAACCTGTACTCATGAAACATTATTCAGAAGTAGCAGAGATCTCCCCCATTCCAGTGATAGTCTACCAGGTCCCACTGCGATTGAGCACTCTCGAATTTTCCGAGAAGTTGGTCACCGATCTGTCGCAGCTCGATAACATCATTGGAATAAAAGATTCTAGAGGCGACATCGATATTGTGAAGAACATGATCGCTACAACACAGGAAGATTTTCAAATACTAGTGGGAAGTGGTGCTATTCTAGCTCCTTGCTTGGAACTGGGGGCGGCAGGAGGAATTTTGGCGGTGGCTAACTTGGCACCTGGAGTTGCCGCTAATATCTATGCTTCTTTTGCAACTGGAGATTTGGCTGAAGCTACAAGACAGCAAGCCGTGCTAAGTCCAGTACACAATACGGTGGTCGGTAGTATGGGGGTTCCAGGAGTTAAAGCAGGGTTGGATGTGCTTGGTCTAAGAGGGGGATATCCTCGTCCTCCACTTTCACCCCTGGGAGCATCCGACCAGGAGAAAGTAGCCCAACTGCTTCAGGGAATAGGTTTTGATTCAGTAGAATCGCTTGTTCGTTGACTGGGCAACCGCGGGTATTTAAATTCTCCGAGATCTCATACAAACAGCGTGCTTGTGACTTTGAGACAAGCATTCAGCATGAATCCTCAAGGGGCTACAGTGGCCCAAATAATGGCGGGTTATAGAAGTGCTACAAAATAATGGCAACGGGCATTGTCGAGTCGTCATCGGCTGTCAGTGGGGAGATGAAGGGAAAGGGAAGATCGTTGACGTTTTGGCTGAAGATGTGCATTTGGTAGTCAGATACCAAGGTGGAGCAAATGCAGGACATACTGTTCAACTAGCCGATGAAGAATTTATTCTACATCAGATTCCGTCAGGTATTCTTCATTCTGCAAAACGTTGCTTGATCGGTAACGGAGTGGTGCTTGATGTCGCAGATTTCCTGAAGGAGTATGACCAACTGGAAGAAAGAGGTATTAATCCCCAAGGGAGAGTAGGCGTAAGTCACGGGGCTCATTTGGTTATGCCTTATCACAAAATCCTCGACCAGGTTTCAGAGGATTTAGCAGCGGAAAAAATTGGGACTACGGGTAGAGGTATTGGTCCTACGTATGAGGATAAAGTAGGTCGACGGGGATTGAGAGTTGGAGATCTGCGGCATGCAAAAAGAAGAGATACTCTGATAGAACAAGGGATAGCTCGAGCTCAGAGTATTATTTCTAGAAGCGGATCAACATCTGGTGCACTGATGGAAGACAGGGAAGCGTTTTTGGCAGATGGTGATCGGCTAAAAGAATTTGCTACTGATGTAGGCCTTGAGATCGCGAACGCATTGGCGAATGGTCAGTCCGTGCTTTTAGAAGGTGCCCAGGGTACCGCTCTTGATGTAGACCACGGGACATATCCATTTGTGACCTCTTCGAATACGACTGCTGGCGCAGCGGCAATAGGGTCAGGTATAGGACCAACGATTATCAATTCGGTTACTGGAGTCGTTAAAGCTTATACCACCCGAGTGGGTAATGGGCCTTTGCCTACTGGGTTCGATCCTGAAATGGACCAAATGATTAGGAAGTTGGGAGGGGAGTTTGGAGCTACGACTGGTCGTCCCCGTAGGTGCGGTTGGTTTGACGGCGTTCTGGCTAAATTTTCGGCTAGAGTCAATGGTTTAACAGGTTTAGCCGTAACAAAGCTTGATGTTTTGGATACCCTTCCAGAAGTCTCTGTTTGCACTGGATATCGAACTGTGGATGGGGTCATTGAGGATTTCCCTGCTGACTTGGTACAACTCGGCGTAGTAGAACCGGTGTATGAAACTCTTCCTGGTTGGATGGAGCCTACTCATGAAATCTCCACACGGCAGGGTCTACCGAAAGCTGCTCGGGCTTTCCTGGAAAGGCTGGAAGAATTGGCAGAAACCCCTATAGAAATGGTTTCGGTTGGACCTAAGCGGAGTCAGATTATCAGGTTCTAGCTTCAACCCTATTGATAGCAAATTTTACCAAACCGTTGAGACTGTCCCGATATCTTTTTATCTTTCCCATCTTTGTTGCACTATTCAAGTTCAGGAGATAACTAGAAAACACATATGTCTGTAAAAATTCGCCTTCGCCGTATGGGTCGTAAGAAACTGGCCCACTACCGTATTGTAGCTACTGAATCGTCTTTTCCTAGAGATGGCCGATTCATCGAAACATTGGGCTATTACAAGCCCATGGAAACTCCTGCTCGCCTGATACTAGACCTGGAAAAGGTCGATGAGTGGTTGTCAAAGGGTGCAGTGCAGTCCGAGACGGTCAGAACTCTGGTTAATAGGGCCAGGAAAGGTGGGGATACTACAGTCGCCATGGGTGAGTTAGATCCTGAGGAAGCAAGTCAGTTAAAGACGGCGGCTTTGGAGGAACGCAGAAAGAAAGAAGTGGCCAAGGCGGCTGAGGAAGAGGTAGCGGAAGAGGCTCCTGCTGAGGAAGAGGTAGCGGAAGAGGCTCCTGCTGAGGAAGAGGTAGC
>DUCW01000120.1 GCA_012959595.1 Gemmatimonadota bacterium | reverse complement strand
GTCCCTCGGCCTCCAGGGAAAAAAAGGCGGAAAAAGCAGGTAAATCCTCTTGCTGGTTTTGATTCTTCTCTCGACGAAAAGACTGCCCTTGATCAGTATCTTCGGGATGTCAGTCGTTACGAATTGATAAGTCCAGAGATGGAAAAAGAACTAGGTGCTTTGGCACAGAAAGGTGATCAAGATGCTATTCAGCAGTTGGCTAGGGCTAACCTACGGTTTGTGATCAGTGTTGCAAAAAAATATCAAAATCGCGGTGTTTCCCTCACAGATCTCATACAGGAAGGGAATGTTGGCTTGGTGACGGCTGCTAGGAAATTCGACCCTGAACAGGGGGTCAAATTTATTAGCTATGCAGTTTGGTGGATTCGACAGGCTATCTTGGCAGCTTTGGCCAACCAGGGCCGGCCGGTCCGAGTCCCACTGAATCGTGCTTCTGATTTGGCACGTATCTTTAGGGAGAAGGAAAGGTTGAAACAGGAGCTGAATCGAGAACCAACTTTTCAGGAACTGAGTAGGGTCACTGATCTCACTGCTGAACTTATAGAATCTTTACAAACTCTTAATTCTTCGGAAATCAGGCTGGATGCACCCATTGGAGATAGTGAAGATTCACAGTTGGTAGAGCGTTTCGTCAGTGAAGAGGCGGCAGAACCTGAACAGGAAGTTGAGGCGCGTTTATTAACGGAGACTGTGGAATTGGCTTTGACTACTCTGGACGTTCGCGATTCAAAAGTGCTCAGACTTTATTTTGGACTCCAGGGTGAGAGGGAGCACACCTTAGAGGAAATAGGGAATATGTTGGGCGTGACTCGAGAAAGGATTCGTCAACTTCGCGATCGGGCCCTCCGCAGGCTTCGTGAAGGAAGAAAAGGTGACGCTCTAGAGTCCTTTGCGGCCTAATCGCTTTTCTATTTGGCCAACTTTCGCCAGGTAACGTGTCTGATGAGTGAAGAGGCCCTCTAGGTTTTGGAGGAAATAACTGGGGTCGTACATTCAGTCGGCGGCGGCTCCTACCAAGTGGTCTTTTCTCCTGAAGGGGCTCCAGTAGAGGCTTATTTACGTGGCCGACTCAAACTCGAGGATCGGGTGGGAGATCAAGTAGTCATTGGCGATCGGGTGGGAACGGCCCAAGCCGCAGATGGGTCGTATGTCATTGAAAAAGTGTTTCCTCGTGAAAATGCCATCGTAAGAAGCCGTGGAAGTGGGGCTGAGATCAAGGTTCTAGTAGCAAATGTAGATAGGGCACTCCTCATTGTCGCTGTGAGAAGACCGCAACCCCGTGTAGGCTTCATAGACAGGATGTTGGTTCTTGTTGAATCAGAAGGTATCAGGCCCTTAGTAGTCATCAACAAAATGGACTTAATGGAGGCTGAAAGTGAGGTTGAAGTCCTCGAAGGCGTTTATCGATCCATTGGATATGATGTAATTCGGACCAGTACTGTGACTAATGAAGGAATCGACCGTCTCGCTCTAGAAACAGCGAGAGGTATTACAGTTTTTGCTGGTCAATCGGGTGTTGGCAAATCTAGTCTGATTAATTCCTTGGAGCCGCAAGTCTCCTTAAGGACAGCACAAGTCAGTGCCAGGAGTGGTACCGGTAGGCATACCACCGTCAGGGCTAGACTGATTCCATTTAGTAACGGAGGTTTGCTTGCCGACACTCCTGGGTTTAGTGATGCTGGTGTTAAAGGGTTGGTTACTCAAAGTGGGTTGGACTCATTGTTCCCTGAATTTCTTCCATACACTTCAGATTGTCAGTTCCGGAACTGCAGTCATCTTCATGAGCCTGGTTGTTCGGTTAGAGTGGCTCTATCTGGAGGGGCTATTCATTCGAGTCGGTTTGAGAGTTATCGAATGCTTTATAGTGAGCTTCAGGCATCCTAGACAACGGACGGACCTGAGGAGCTTTCGTCTCAGGGTTTCCTTCTACCGCAATTGGCCATTGGTAAACACTGCCGAGGATGGATTCGCTAAGGACTTCTTGCGGTGTTCCATCTGCGGCGACCTGGCCTTGACGTAATAATAGTATGTGATCAGAGAATTCCGAGGCGAGATTGAGATGATGTGTGATCATGACTACAGTCATTTCTCGTTTAGTCAGAGCTTTTAAGAGGGTAAAGATGGCCATCTCATACCTTATATCTAGATTGGCGGTTGGTTCATCTAGGATGAGTATGCTTGGTTCTTGGGCTAGAGACCTAGCTATACGAACCCTCTGTAGCTCTCCTCCAGAGAGCGCGGATATGGGTCTGTTTAGTAAATGTTCTATGTCGCAATATTTCAAGGCTGTGGAAATAGCTCTTTGATCGACGGTGGTTTCTGCTTGGAAGGCGTTCAAATAGGGATAACGTCCTGTAGCCACGAGTTCTCTAACGGTCAGAGGAAAAGCGAATGTTTCAGATTGAGGAACCACAGCTACTTTTTTGGCTAATTCCGATCGCGTCCAGGAAGAAATAGGAAGTCCATTTATGAGCACTGTACCGGAGCTGGGTTTTATTAATCCCATTATTGTCTTTAGTAAACTAGATTTTCCAGATCCATTTGGTCCTAAGATTGTGTGAAAAGAGGATTTGTGAACGGTCATTTGAACACCTTCTAGTACAGGTTTTCTAGTGCCGTGATATCGTACAGTCAGGTTCGAAACTTGGATTGGTGACATTGTGTTTTTCATGGCAATCGTGTCCTCATGTTTCGACGAAGTAACCACAAAAAAGCTGGCACTCCAAAGAGAGCGGTCACGACTCCTACGGGGATCTCCACAGGTGAAATTAGAATACGGGAGATCGTGTCGGCTAGAGTGAGAAAGCTTCCTCCAGATAGAAAGCAGAGCGGAAGAAGGATACGGTAATCATTGCCAACCAATAATCGCATACCATGTGGTACGATCAGTCCAACAAATCCGATGATGCCGGTGGCCGCAACACCTGCTGCAGTCATCAGAGAGGCAACTATGTATGCTGCTAACTTCACTTGTTCCACTTTTGCTCCAAGGTAACTAGCAGTTTCTTCTCCAATAGCTAGTAAATTCAGAGGTTTGGCAAGTCCGATAAGAATTATCGTACAAGGAAGAGTGTAAGTGGCAACTACTATTGCAGTTGACCATTCGGTTCCTGCTAAACTTCCCATCATCCACACAACGGCACTTCTAATGTTGGGGGTATTTGAGAGTGTCAGTATCAGCGAGATACAGGCAGAAAAGAATGCACCAGTCACGACCCCAGCTAGAAGGAGAACACGCATATCCAGTCTTTGGCTGCGGGTAGATGCGACTGCTAGCACTATCGAGATTGCAATTAGAGATCCTGCAAAAGCTGCCGCAGGGAGGATCCAAGGCTGTGCCACTGCTAGTCCAAGGGAGAGCACCAGTACTGCCCCTGTAGCAGCTCCACTGGAGATGCCTAGTATGTAAGGATCTGCGAGGGGATTCCTCAATAGAGCTTGAAAAACGGCACCAGATAAGGCCAGACCTCCACCCACCAGGATAGCCAATACTGTTCTGGGTCCCCGAATATGTCTGATGATGTATAGGGCTTCAGCCCCCCCCTCTCCTTTCAGTGCCTCAAGGATTTGCGTAGATGTAAAATCGACCGGACCTATCCAGATACTTAAGCTGGCTGCGATCACTAGGCAGACGAAAAGGATAAATCCGCAAATCACAGGTCTCATGGGAATGCCTGGGGGTGAATGACACGAGCAATCTCCAAAATAGCTTCTCCTAATCCAGGGCCAGGTATTTCAAAAGATGACGGAAGAGTAATGGATCTCAAGCTTTTCAATTTGTCTGGGAGGTATGTGTTTTCTGTCGATAAAATTAGGTCGATGTTTCTTACAAAGAATTCTTCCAAGCTTACTGGAGCATATTTGAGTTCCAGATCTTCGAAAACGTTTTGCCCTCCAACTGCTACAATGAGTTGATGAATATAGGTGCCGGGACCAGCTACCCAAGGAGGCTCACCTCCCAGAACATAAGCTATCTTGGGCCTAGGTATGTCCCCGACTTTTTGCTTAACTATTTTCAGAGCAGTGTTTATGTGCAGAATGATTGAGTCGCCGAGGGATTCTCGGTTGGTAATCAGGCTCAATTTATTAATGATGTCCACAACGTCTTCTAGTTTATCGGGCCGGATCATAAAGTAAGTGATATTAGAATTGTTGAGGTGTTTTGTGATTGAGGGATTTGATTCACCTGCAAATCCGATAACCAGATCGGGCTCTAAAGATAGAAGTATCTCTAAGTCTGGATTCAGCCCTTCTCCTACAGAGGGTAGGTTGCGGAGTTCTGGAGTATCAATGTCGAACTCTGTTCTACCTATCAGGTTGTTTCCGAGGCCCATGGATAGGAGTGTTTGGGTAGCCGAGGGGACGAGTGATATTATTCGGGTCGGGGCCAAAAGAAATCGGTGGAATGTTTGAGTATCATCTGTAAGTAGAATTGGGTAAGGTTCGGAAGGAGACGTTCCTGGTTTTCTAGAGGAAGCACTTGTGGCGCCTCTATCTGCAGATTGACATGTCACTAAAATGATCAAAAGTGCCAGGAAAAAAGGTAATTTGAAAGATCTTGGAATTGGCATCTGTCAGGATTTTTCGGTATCAGATTTGTCAGGAGGACCACAAGAATCGCTGTAGGTTCTGTTCCAGGTATTTTCATTAAGACCAAGAACGGAAATCCATTTTGACTGTTCGCCCAACATTTCCAAAACGATCTCAGATCGTCCGTCGCCATTCAGGTCTAAGTGGTCCAGATATCGTCCAATGGCCTTTCCTTCGGGGACGGCCGATCGGTAATCTACGTAGGTTGGTTGATAGCCCAATCCGTCACGATTCGAGCCAATGAGTAGAATGGAGTACATACCGTCAGGAGCAGGTCCTATTTGTAGAGCATCGTTTTTGGTGAAAGTAGCTATTATGGTGGGCTTTTGGTCTGATTGCAATCTGAAGAAATCCAGAGCCTTACGACTTTCAAGGACAGATGGTGGCCAGGTTGCTCCCAAAGAAGGTATGACACCTATGACCATATCTATGGAAGCTTGCCTGAGTGCTCTGGTTTGGACGACAGGATCGTAATCTGTGAAATTGGGATTAGTTGTAGATTCTCTAGCAAGAGCTAAAAAAGACTGCACTTCTTTTGCATCTGTTGTTAATCTTAGGATCCCTTTCCCTTCTGGCTTTGGGTGGCAGTAATCCTGGTTGAGTTCGGCATGGGTGGCTGTGAAGGTGCCAACCCTGGAGCCGTCTGAGAAAAGTGTGAATTGAGAACCCAATTCGAACTGACTTGCTGAAAAATCTTCCAATCTTTCTTGGTAGCTGGCATCTGGTGTAGATAGTAATCCTGAGGGTAGTATCTCTACAATCGGGATCAGGGATCCTTCATCAGCCGTTCTTGATCCTAAATATAAGAAAGTTCGTCCTTTCAAAGGTGTCTTTTCCTTTGTAAATCGAGTTTCAACAATAGGGTCATTCGGCAGAGATTCGGGAGGTGCTTCTAAGGTTATTTCGATGCCTCCCCATTCAACGGAATCGCAGGATATAAATATCCCTACGGAGAAAACAAACAGTAGTATTTTGTTGCAGAGGATTTTTAACTTCGGGCTAATCAATGCATTGAAAAAAGAAAAATCTCTGGAATATAGAGCGGAAAGATTCATTGAATTCTGGATAGGTGCAGGTTCCCCCATTGGTCAACAATTACATTATAGTCAGGGGGGATCCAAGTAGTAGAACTGTACTCGGTAATCACCAATGGTCCTGAAAGTTCGTAACCAGGGGAGAGGTTCTCTCTCCCAATTCTTTTCACTTCTGTCCATTGTCCATCCAGAAACACTGTTGTAAATGTGTTTTTGGGCGGGGTGGAGGACTCTTTTAAAGGATTTAATTCGAATTCAGGACCAGGTGCAGATGCAACAGACCTCAGAGTAACGGCCAATACGGACTGACCAGGATGCTGGTATCCATAGCGTTCTTGATGTAGAGCGTGAAAGTTTGAGATCCAGGCTGCTCCAGGGACACGCAATTCGAAGCTCTGGCCTTCATAACGAGCTTCAACCCAACGTTTCAGAGTAAGGCTTTCCCTGTTGATGCCTTCGGACTCCATTTCGTTCGTAATAACTTTTTCGAGTTCCAGAAAGATGGTTTCGATATCTCGTTGTGCCCGAGTTCTACTGGAAGGAATCAAAACTGTTTTGGATGTTTCTCGGGTTATGTCAGCAGAGAGAATACCATAAGCAGAAAGGAGGCCGGGTAACGGAGGAACTATAGCCTTGGATGCACCTAGTCTTTCGGTAAGGCCGGCCACGTGGAGCCCACCGGCACCTCCAAAAGCTACCAAAGAAAAATCTGCGGGATCATAGCCTTTCTCTACAGAAATCACGCGAAGGGCACGCTCCATTGTGGAGTCAGCAATCTTCAGTATCCCTTGGGCTGCTTCTTCGAGTCCACAGTGTAAGGATGTTGCGATATGTTGTAGATGTGGCTTTATGGCCGCCCGTTCCAGTGAAGTAGAACCGTCCAATAAACCATCTGTCGGTAGATGACCTAGCCAGACATGAGCATCCGTGACAGTAACTCCTGCTCCACCTTTATCGTAGCAAATAGGTCCAGGATCCGCTCCTGCTGACTGAGGTCCTACTCTGAGTACTCCCCCTGGGTCTATCCTTGCTAAAGATCCGCCTCCAGATCCAACCGTGTGAATGTCAATCACCGGAACAGCTACTGCCTGTCCACCGATTTCAAATTCTGTCGTATGGGTCGGGGTTCCAGGGCATAGGGATACGTCAGTAGAAGTCCCGCCCATATCGAAAGAAATTATATGGTCATGACCTGCTCTTTTACTCCAAGCCAGTGCTCCAATCACACCTCCAGCTGGTCCAGATAGCAATGTATGTACGGGTTCTAGAGCGGCTCTTTTCACTGGTAAAGATCCACCGTTTGATCCCATTAAGTTCACCCTTTCAGCTTGTGATTCACGTTCTAAGCGGGTCAGGTAAGCCAGCATTTTTGGTGCAACGTAAGCGTTGGTAACGGTTGTAGATGTACGTTCGTATTCCCTGTATTCGGGCAACAATTTTGCGGACATGGAAATAGGAATATTCAGAGAAGAGATACTTGCTTCAACCTGTGCCTCATGCTCAGGATTTGCGTAGGAATGTAGTAAGACGATGGCAATTGACTCTGCATTTTCTAAGTATTGTGGGAGTTGTCTCAGGTCATCAGCGTCTAATTGTTCGACGATCTCTCCATTTGGTCCTATTCGACCTTGAATTCCTTGTCTATCGGCTCTCGACACTAAAGGGGGAAGCCTGTGGCCTACTAGCTCGTATAGCTGTGGTCGATTTTGTCGACCAATTTCAATTATATCCTCAAAGCCTGAATTGGTGATTAATTTTACTTTTGCTCCAGTGCGTTCTAAAACGGTGTTGGTGGATACGGTAGAGCCGTGCAGTAGGATATAGTTTTTGGTGGATTTCCCCAGTAAGGTATTGATGCCCTCTAACACTGCTTCGGCTGGATCGGCCGGAGTCGATGGGATTTTCAGTGACCCCAAGTGTCCATTTTCAAAGAAAAGAAAATCTGTAAAAGTTCCTCCAGTGTCCACAGAGATTATCCGTGAGATCTTTCCCTTTTCTGTTAGACTCATATGTTTCTGGCCCTGAAAGACTTTCCTCAATAGTGATGAACTAGTTAGATGACAAACAAACCTAGCTTCAAAGATTTTCTAGCCCAAGTAACTGGTAAAGGTATTCTTCCGATATGGGAAGAGTTTTTGCTGGATAGTGACGACCCTGTTACAGCGTATTCAAAGATTCGGTGCTCTCCTTTCAGTTTCCTTTTTGAATCTGTGGTAGGAGGTGATCAGTGGGCCCGGTATACGCTTCTTGGTACTAAACCTTCTGAAATGTGGCGACTGCGTCGAGGGGCTGTGGAAATTTGGACACCTACGAATTCCTGGAAAAGCTTGGAAACTTTGGATCCCCTTGAGGATTTGAGTAACCGGCTGGAGGAACGTCGTCCATTGATTTCCAATGGTTTACCAAAATTTTGGGGTGGTGCTGTAGGATATTTTGGATATGATGTGGTTCGGTTGATCGAAAACTTACCGAATCAGCCACACGATGATTTGGAACTTCCAGATGGTTTATTTGCGTTTATGGATGTTGTGTTGGTAGTCGATAATTTGTCAGGTTCAGCTATGGCGATCGCATCGGTTGAGGTGGGTAAGGATTTGGAAGAAGCGGAACTGAAGGCCAGATACGTATCTGCAGAAGAAAAGATAACGGACCTGATTAATACCATAAAGTCTGGGCCTGCTCTCGCTGATTTAGAGCTGCAAGGAGAGCCTGTAGGGGATCCTAAGGTTTCCAGTACCATGGAACAGAATGGCTTTGAGAAAAATGTCCAGAAAATACGCGACTATATAACTGCTGGGGATGCCTTTCAGGTAGTTATAAGTCAACGCCTTTCGACTCCTATGTCTGGTAGTCCATTTGATCTGTACCGTGTTCTGAGAAACTTGAATCCATCTCCTTATCTGTATTTATTGGAAATGGAAGGTTTTTCTTTGGTGGGTAGTTCTCCAGAAGTCCTCGTTCGACTTAGAGATCAAAAGGTCACAGTGAGGCCAATTGCTGGAACTCGTCCTAGGGGAAAAACTTCGCAGGAAGATCTAGACTTAGAGTCGGATCTTCGATCAGACGACAAGGAACTTGCAGAGCACAGGATGCTTGTAGATTTGGGGAGGAATGATTTGGGGAGGGTCGCAGATTATGGATCTATTGTAGTGAAAGATCTCATGGTCGTAGAGCGATATTCTCATGTAATGCATTTGGTTAGCCAGGTAGATGGAATGCTACGGCAAGGGCTTTCTGCTATGGACGTTTTTAGGGCCTGCTTTCCAGCTGGAACAGTAACTGGAGCTCCTAAAGTTCGGGCGATGGAAATTATCGACGAATTGGAGCCATGTGTGCGAGGTCCTTATGCAGGTGCTGTCGGTTATTTCGGCTGGGGTGGATTGTCTATGGACCTTGCCATAACTATTAGGACGGTTTTAGTCAGGGAGGGGCAAGCTTTTGTGCAGGCAGGGGCAGGTGTGGTAGCCGATTCCAATCCTGCTCGGGAGTTCGAAGAAACTCTCAATAAGGCTCGAGCACTTTTGAAAGCAGTAGCTGTGCTTGAAAATGGAAGGAGCTAATAAAGGAGACTGGGAAGATGTGCTGACTTAGCAAATCTTAGCCATAAGGGATATCTCGTGATAAAGATGTGCTATTGTTCGTATTCCATTTTCAATACTTTCTACTGGGAACCATTCATCTGGAGCATGCAAGTTACATCCTGGATAAGAAAACCCAAGCAATAGAACAGGACTGTCCAGCACAGTCTCCAAGTCTCTTACAATAGGTATGCTACCCCCTTCTCCTGCGATAACCGCTCGTTTGTTAAATACTTTTTCTAGAGCAGAATTTACGGCATGTTTCAATTCGTCACTTAGTTGTGCCCGCCAAGGCATTCCTCCATGCAGTTGTTTTATTGTGACCTGGACTCCTTTCGGTGTGACCTTCTCAATATGTTTCCGGAACAGGTTTTCAATTCTTTGGGGAGTTTGGTCGGGCACAAGACGGAAACTTATTTTGGCTTGTGCCGTACTGGGAAGGACGGTTTTGGCACCAGTCCCTGTGTAGCCTGAGTTTAGCCCGTTAATCTCACAGGTCGGCCTGGTCCAAAGACGTTCTAAGACAGAGAATTCTTTTTCTCCTCCACACAGCTCAGCCCCTATGAATCTTTCCAATTCCTGTTGGTTAAAGGGCAGTTCCTTCATTTGCTTTTTTGCTTGGGAGCTCCAATCCAAGATGTCATCGTAAAAATTACCAATAGTGATTTTACCCTTCGAGTCTTGCAGGCTGGCAAGGATTTGTGCCAAGGCCAGTGCTGGGTTCACTACAGGGCCTCCATAAACTCCTGAGTGCAGGTCGCTGGAGGGGCCACTTACTTCAATGTCAAAATAAGCCAGTCCTCGGAGTGAGCAGAGAATAGACGGAAGACCAGGGGCCATCATGCCAGTATCAGAGATAACAGCTATGTCACAAGCCAACTGGTCGCTATGTTTTTTTACAAAGGGTAGCAGGTTGGGAGAACCCACTTCTTCTTCACCCTCAGCCAGCACGATGAGGTTAATTGGAAGATTGCCAACTCCTTTAAGAAAAGCTTCTGCTGCCTTGAGGTGCAAATAAAGTTGGCCTTTGTCATCTGAGGACCCTCTGGCATAAAGGCGTCCATCTCTTATTTCTGGTTCAAAGGGAGGGGAAGTCCAAAGGTCCAAAGGTTCCGGAGGTTGTACGTCATAGTGTCCGTAGACTAATACTGTCGGAGCATTTTCTCCTGCCTTGGAGGATTCGCCTAAGACGATTGGATTTCCAGGAGTTTTGTAGATCTTAGCTTCAAGGCCAGAGTTTTCCATCATGCCTTTTAACCAGGTGGCCGCTTCTCCCATTTCATGCAAATACTCAGGGCTGGCGCTTATGGAAGGAATCCGCAGGAATTCGAAAATTTCCGACTGAAAAGTGTCAATATGCTCGCTGATATACTGCTCGGCTGACCGCATATAACTCAAATTAATCCGCGTATGCCCCATCGATAAATAAAGCTGATTAGGATGGAAAATACTATTGCTCCTGCCATACCACCTGGACTTAGAGCTATTGGATTTTGAAACTCCACGAGCCCCACTCCTAGCATACCACCTATAATTGCTCCGAAACTGCTAAGGACTAATAAGATCGGCAGGTGACCAGTGGTTTCTTCTGGCCGCTTGACCAATTTTCTCATCAATAATCCTACGATGGATCCTACGATGATCCAAACTCCGATGCCAATCCAGTTTGCCATTTATTTATTCCTTAGAGTTCCGGGGGAGGGTTGGTTTTATTGGTAACAAATCTAAAGGGTACGCTCTTTTATGCGCCAGAGGGAGTTTCTATTGTTTGGTGCCCTTATCTTCGGATGTTTCGGTCTTATGGACTTCAAAAATCTCAGATTCTTTAGCTGGGGGATCAACATCTGAGAAGTGATCTTGGCTCAAAAGATCCGAAGATTTTTCGTCGAAATGCTCGTCATTAATTTCCTTGAGCATTTCGAGCATTAGTTGAAGTTCATCTTTTCGCATTGACAGTTCATTCTGTAAGGCAACCGTTTTTTGCTTGAAAATGCGTTGACTCCTTTCATGTCTAGCCATGTATTCTTCAGCAATGCTAGCGGTCTCTCTGTCATTGATACCGAGGGCTAGTTCCTTTCTTCTCCTGCATTTAGAAACCTGATCGTTTTCTTCTTGAGCCTGGTCCAAGCATTTCTGGATGTCCCCATTTAGGTTACGAATTAACTGCCGTGCATCTCCGATTTTTTCGTGCATGCTTTCTGGAAGGTCTAAAGGAATTTCTAAAGTAGGATCCCGTTCCAATTCATATTTGAAATTTTCGATTGCTTCTAGAAAGGCAGAATGTAGGTTTTTAAACATGTTATTGGAATCTAATCCATCAGGGTGTTGAGGAAGCTAATTTGTTCCAGAGTTTTATTTGCACTTAGTGTTGTAGACTTATACATGAGACTACTATACACTGATGTTATTTGAAGTCTGGAGGCGTGCAAGAGCCTTTAGTCCTTTAGTGGCCTGGACACTTCGTTTGTTTACATTTGCTGTTGGCAGTTATTAGGGTGGATTGAATCAACCAGGTATGTCTACTTGAATGTTAACGAAGTAAACTGAAAAGGAGTTCTCTATATCTGGTCCTAACCGTATTTCAACGTCCGTTGCACTGGTCCTTTTGGAAACAATCCAGGAAACAGATCAGCCCACTGAGGTGCTCGAAGAAGAGAATACCTCGGTGACTATGCCTCGTCGGTTAGGACTTAGTCAAGTCATAGTAGATCGAATTGATGGTTACCAAGAAGAGGTTAAGAGAGGCCGAAAGATTACCGATACAGAGTTTCAGGATTTGGTTGGTTTGGTGAATAAGAGGCCGGACGCTGTACAAATCTTCTTGGAGTGTGGAAGGAGGCTGGCCTTTAATCCGTTCTTGCTACCGAATATCCTGTCGAAACTATTGACGGTTCCGTTAGCAAAGAGACGGATCTATCGTTGTCTGATAAAATTGTTCGGTCGGAGGATAGGTGGTTTTGCTGGGCCAGGTCTAACGTTGGAATGTCGGTCACATTTGTTTATGGAGATCGACCCGGAAGGAAATGCGTGTTCGCTGGTCTCCGGGATCTGCCTTGAATCTGTGAGGGGTTTGGTAGCAAGTAGAGTTGAGGTAAGGCATGTGTCTTGCGAATCACGAGGCGATGCTTTTTGCAGATGGGATGTGGAGGGAGTTTAGCTTTTTCGCATTAAGACTTTCAATCCTTAATGTCTTTGAGAGAGGAGGGCTGGGGTCTGCAGGAGTTGAATTCAGTCGATTTGGTTCATTCGTGTTTTTGCTGTCCAGGTAAGAGTCGATAGATAGACGGTACAGCACAGGAGAGTAGCCGCGATCAACGTGTGAAGAGAAACAGGGATTACGGCCAGTAAAGAGTATACCGAAAGGAAACCAAGTATGACCTGGAAAATTCCCAGTCCAGCAGCAGTCAGTGCAAGACTTCGAACTGATGGAATCTTGCCAAGTCCTAGGGTTCTATAGGCAAGTACCACCAGGAAGATTAGTACAATGATCCCCAGGAGACGATGAGTAAAATGAGTGACTACAGATACCGTTTCCAAAGGCGGGATCCATTGCCCAAGACAGAGTGGAACGTCAGGGCAAACCAATCCTGCTCCTGTATGTCTAACGATTGCCCCTAAGACCGACTGAAAAAATATTAGGATCGCACTTGAGATTCCGAGTTTATTCACAATAGAGAGTTTGCTTGCCTGCTGTATCGGCGGCGGATCTCTGGTAGGTGAGGTCACTGCGGTCAGGACCGTAACGAGAGAAAGAAAAAGAAATGCTAAAGCTAGGTGAGTAGTGGAGATAGCGTCTGGGAGTTTCAGGATGACTGTCAGGCCTCCGAAAACACTTTGAATCAAGAGCAGGAAAATACCAATACAGGACCACGTCCGCACTGCTGGTCTAGTTGTTTTTGCATTCCAGCCTATCCAGGTGGCTACAATAAAGAGTAAAACAAGACCTCCAGCCACTAGCCTATGCAGGTGTTCCCAAAAGATTCCACCTGTCATTTCTGGAAACATTGTGCCGTAACAGGTAGGCCAGTCTGGACAGGCCAGACTGGAACCTGTGGCGTGTACTATGCTTCCAAGGAAAAGCAGTCCTAAAGTCCAGATAGTGGACAAGAGGTACAGTTTGTGATGCTTCGAGGATCGGATGAATGTGTTCATTTTCTTGCTAGACGGGGTCCTGATATCGTGAATGAATATTGGTTTATGGAGAGGTTCTAGACTCTTCCTACATTGTACAGTGTATATCTAATTATCAGGTCAGGTATTCCCTCTTTTGTTGCGTTAACCGAGAACACCTCTTCCTATGGCTCTTATTCCCAACACAATGAACATTAGGGCGAGTAGAGCCCCGACTCCATGGGGAAGGTATGATCTTTGCTCGAGCGGCCTCCTTCTCATTATGGATACCGGTATTTGCCCTACGGAAGCGGCTAGGAACATCATAAAAATATGTCCTATCAGAGCTGGCTGGAAGCGACCAGTCAGAATTAGTGCGAACCCTAATAAAAGTTGAAGATGTATCGATCCGGCAAAGCTAGATGCTAAGATTTTGATCTTCGAATCATAGGTTTTTCCAGAAATGATGCCATAGTTAGAATAGACTAGCGTCAGCACTCCAAAGAGCAGTATTAGGTACCTTAAGCCAGAGTGTGCATTGAATAGAAAATCGTTCATGGTTTATTTCCTTTATCAGTTCTTGTCTAATAGACTATTTAGTCTTCGACTTGCGGACATTTTTCTTGTCTGATGATCCTTAGTGGGAGGATATAGTGATCCCGGTCGTACCCCTCCTCCGGTAAGCCCTTGCTCTAGCTGGATCACTTCCCTTCGAATTTGACATAGTTCTACGTCAATTGTACTCCGTTGATCCAAGCAAGAGGGCTCTTCCTTATCAATTTGGTTTTTCATGTCTCTTAAATCTAGTAAAAATGTTTCTCTTTGTTCATACATTTCCTGTGTTATGGAAGGCATCAGAGGGTCGGATTTCACGATCACAGTCTCACTAATGTCGTTCCCTCTCGCCTGCAGATGCACGGTGTACAGACCTGGAGAAACCCAAGCCCCTAGGTTTCCTATGGGTCTGGCCAACGTGGGATCTTCATGTTTTACCCAAACCTCCTGTTCATCAGTCAATGAGTGACGAAGGTCCCAATTTATTCGATGAATTCCTGGAGTCGATGGAACAGATAAAATCCGAACGGTTTGTCCTCTGTCGTTTTGGACGTGCATCAGGGCGGTTCCATTCCCCTCTCTTAGGCTATAAGTAATTATAGCCCCGGACACCGGATTGGTCCCATGGAATTCGGCCTGACCTCTATATGAAGTGTCTTTCTTGTAATTGAAAATTGTGGCGTCTCTAATGCTGAAGATATTTGATGGTCGTTCAGAAGTAGACAAAGTCCATTCAGCTAAAGGAGAGGTATCATCAAGTATCCAAACGCTTTGGCCATGGGTGCCTATAACCAGATCTTTTTCTCTTTGGTGTATTGCCATGTCGTCCATAGCAGTAGTTGGAAGATTACCCAATTTTGCCCAACTAGCTCCTGCATTCGTGCTGACAAATACAGAGTGTTCGGTGCCCACGAAAAGGGTATTTGGATTGTCTGGATGTTCTACAAAAGAATTGATTGAACCAGATGGCAAATTGTTAATCAATGACGTCCAAGTTTCACCAAAATCCTTTGTCACGAACAGATAAGGGGAGAAATCTCCATCACGGTGTGCGTCGAATGATACGTAAGCCACTCCAGGACCAAGTTGAGAGCTGACGATACGACTTACATAGGTTCCGTTTCTTACTCCTTCTATGTTTCTGCTCAGCTCACTCCATGTGTCTCCGCCGTTCCGTGACATTTGGAGGTTCCCGTCGTCCGTTCCAGCCCAGAGAACTTGCGAGTCTAATAGGGACTCTGCGATCACAACAATTTCACCATAAGAAGAAGTGCCATCATTTGCGGAGATAGTCATGTCTGCACCTCTTATTCCCATGAGTTCCATTTCATTCCGGTCCTCACGGCGGGTCAAGTCTTCTGTGGATGTCCAGGATTCTCCATCATTTTGGGAAACAAATAGTCTGTTGCCACCTAAATAGACTCGGGCTGGATCATGTGAAGAGACTAAGCTTGGAGAAACCCAGTCCCAACGGTATCGATTTTCACCTGAAGCTGCTCTTGGTCGGATGTCGAGCATATCACCTGTCTCTGGGTCGAAGCGATAGTAGCCGCCTCCATTGGAATTTCCGTATACAAAACGATGAGTAGTGGGGTTTACTTGTTGGTACATCCCATCTCCGAATCCAGTTTGCCGCCAGTCGTCATTAGTGATTCCAGTCCAGCCCCTTGTTCTTGAAGGCCCCATCCACGAGTGGTTGTCTTGCATCCCTATGTAAACGTAATAGGGGTCTCTGTCATCTAGTCCTATCGCGTAGATTTGTCCTATAGGGATGTTGTTGAGCTTTCGAAAGTTCATACCTTGATCATAGGTCTCCCATAGACCTCCATCCCCCGCCAGGTAAAAGTGTTCCGGGTCTGAAGGATTGATCCACATGGCATGCTGATCAGCGTGTACGCCCACATCATAAGTGGGTCTTTCGGCTATTTCGGAGAAAGTTCGTCCGCCGTCTTCACTTTTGTACGATGAAGTGGCTAAAACATAAACTCTATCAGGGTTTGAAGGATCAATAAAGATTTTAGAATAATACATTGGTCTGGGGTCGAGAGAGTTGACTCTGGTCCAATTTTGACCGCCGTCCTCGGTTCTGTAGGTTCCTTGGGAGTCATCATCAGCATGCTCAATGAGAGCGTTTAGAATCATTGGGTTAGATTTAGATATGGCTAAGCCAATGCGACCTTTGTCTCCCTCAGGAATCCCATTGCTCAGTTGGGTCCATGTGTCTCCAGCGTCTTCACTCCTGTAAATTGCACTTCCTGGACCGCCTCCGTTGAAACCCCAAGTGCGACGGAGTCTTTGGTAAGTTGCAGCATAGAGAATACGAGGATTTTCAGGATTCATGACGAGGTCGACTGCTCCAGTGTAATCATCAACGAACAGGGTTTTTTCCCAAGAATGTCCACCATCCACACTGCGAAAAACACCTCTTTCATCGCTGGCTTGCCACAGATTTCCCAGTGCGGCAACATATACAACATTAGGATCTGTGGGGTCGACTATTACTTTCCCGATGTGGCGGGTCTCCGCCAGTCCAAGATGTGTCCATGTGTCTCCGCCGTCATTAGAACGATAGACACCATTGCCCCAAGAAGTGCTTTGTCGATTGTTTTGTTCGCCAGTACCCGCATAGATGATATCAGAGTTCGAAGGTGCTATCGCAACGTCTCCAAAGGTACTGACGGCTTGATCAGCAAAAGTGTTTTGCCAGGTATGACCTCGGTTGGTCGTTTTCCAAAGACCTCCAGAGGCTGATGCAATGAAAATTACCGAAGGATTGTCGGGTAATGCTGCAAGGTTGTGAATCCTTCCTCCAGTCACAGCCGGACCGATCAAACGGGGTTTAAATGTTGCAAGGTCGGATTCGCGAATCGCGACACTTTGGGCACTAGCTAAGAGGGGCATGGCTGAGATTGATAGACAGGCTAAAAACACGGCCAGCTTAGACTTGGAGGTTTGTTTCATGGTTTGATCCAGCCTATTCAAGGGGTCATCCGTAGTTCTCATAATTAGGAAGGCATCCAATAGAAATTCCGATAAGTATAGTCTTTCAGTCTTTGACAATTAGGTATCAGCGGTAGTGAGTGCAAGTGCTTTCTCTATTTCCTTTTTGGCTTCGGGGTGGAGGTCTTCGATTTTATTCTGCATCCAGTATAGGTAGTCAGATTTCCCAAGTGCTACACTCTGTAACGTTTGTCCCTTATGTTTTCCTTTCACGAAAATGACATCTTCACCCTCTCGACGGAACCACTCGTCAAAACCTATCCGCAGTGGAGAGCGATCACAGTAGGAATGGAGTGAGTCCATATCAGGAGACAAATCAGGGTATCTGGTGAGCTGAGCGTCAAGAACCGCTACGGTGGTTTGAATGTCAGACATGGCTGTGTGAGCTTCAGTATGCTGAACGTCCAAATAGAATCTGGCAGCGGCAGATAGATCTCTGGGTTCTTTTCTGTGGTATATAGTCTGAACGTCGATGACCCGTCTATTCCGATGATCGAACTGCATTCCACATCGTGCGAACTCAGCTATAAGCATAGGCAGATCAAACCGTCGAACATTAAATCCCCCTAAGTCACAAGGATCGAGTAATCTGAAGAGGTTCCTTGACCTGGATTCAAACGGTGCTTCTTTCACCAAATCCGCGTCAAAGATTCCATGTACAGCACTGGCTTCCGGGTGTATGGGGATTCCAGGGTTGAACCTTCGGACTCGCTGGAAATCATCCTTATCCGGAGACAATAGGATTATAGCCAACTCTACTATCCGATCTCGTTTTGGATCTAATCCAGTTGTTTCTAGATCGAAAAATGCTATGGGACGATCTAGTTTGATGGGAAGTTTCATTTCTTAGGGTGACTGAGTGGAAGCAAAAGATTATCATAACTCATTATGAATCAAACAGACACTATGCAAGCAGTAGTTCTGAATGGCCACGGTGGAGTGGAAGTTCTGGAACTAAAGACTGTACCAATGCCCCAACCTGAAGCTGCGAAAATTAGGATTCGTATCTCTACTTCGGGCATAAATAGAGCAGATCTTCTACAGAGAATAGGTCGTTACCCAGTTCCTGCGGGTTGGCCCGAAGACATACTTGGGATGGAATGCTCTGGTGTAGTAGATGCCCTTGGTCCGGGAGTGAAGCAATGGAAGGTAGGCGATCCTGTGATGGGTATTTTGGGTGGTGGTGGTTATGCTCAGTACGTGAATACAGATGCTTCTTGCGTTGTCTCTATCCCCGAAAATCTAGGTCTGAAAGAAGCGGGAGCTATACCAGAAGTGTTTATGACCGCATTTGATGCAATCGTTCTTCAAATGAGCCTTTCTCGTAAAGAAACCTTGTTGATCCATGCGGTGGGGAGTGGTGTGGGAACAGCAGCACTTCAAATTGGCAAAGTCATGGGAGTGAAAACGATCGGGACTTCTCGTAGTGCACATAAATTGGATAAAGCAAAGGCTTACGGCTTAGATCATGCAATCTTGGCCGATGATAAATGGTCTGAGACTGTCCTAGATGTAACAGATGGCTATGGAGCCGATGTGATTTTGGATCTGGTAGGAGGTCCTTATCTCGAAGGCAATCAGAAGGCGATAGCTCATAAGGGTAGGCATATCGTAGTGGGTGTTCCAGGAGGAGTATCTGGAACCATAGACTTGCGTGCGATGATGGGAAAGAGAGTCACCCTGAGAGGGACAGTACTAAGGGCAAGATCGTTACAAGAGAAGGTTGAACTGACAGAGAGTTTTGAAAAAGATATTCTTCCTTTTCTCGAACAAGGATCCATCTCTCCCGTGGTGGAAAAAATCTTTTCCCCGAATGAGGTCGGCAAAGCACATAGCATGATGGCGGCCAACGAGAACTTTGGGAAACTTTTGATAGATTGGGAATAATCGCTAGCCTGAGTATGGACTCTGCTGTACCATTCTACTCCCTTGGAGAGTGGTCTGAAAAATTCCCATGGATTTTGGCTGGAATAACATATAAAGGGTCTGCGACTGACCCGTTCGATCTAAGGTTGGAAGATCAAAAATCTAGAGATCGAATGGAAAGAATTTGGCAGAGTGCTGGCTTTGGTGGCTTGGTGCGAATTCCTCAGGTACACGGTACGGATCTGGCAGTCCATGATTCCGATTTAGCAGGATTAATTGTGTTAGAAGATAGTGCGGACGGCCACGCTACTTCCGGGCCGGGCATGCTTTTAGCTATAACGGTTGCAGATTGTGTTCCGGTATATCTCCTCGATTCTGAAAACAGAGTGGTCATGTTGTTGCACGCAGGATGGCGAGGAGTGGCTAGTGGAATAATTAACAAAGGAATAGAACTTTTTTCCGAGAGATGGCAATCTAATCTAGATGATATTTATGTTCATCTAGGACCAGCTATTTGCGGCAGTTGCTATGAGGTTGGGCCAGAAGTATTCGAAAATTTAGGGTTGATTCCTCCAGCAGAACCGACTCCAGTGAATTTAAGAGCTATTTTGGAAGAACAAGTCAGTAATCTTGGGGTCAGAGAAGATAGAATCACCATTTCAGAGCACTGTACCCTGTGCAGCGGAGGTGATTTTTTTTCCCATAGAAAAGGAGACCTGGGAAGACAGGCTGCTTTGATAGGAATTCGACCATAAAGATGGATATTGGTCTGTGCCAAGAATGTACTTCCCTTCGAAAAGTTGAGAGCAGCAAAGGATCTACGTTTTTTTTGTCGTCGGTCGGTGGCCGACAAGCGTTTTCCTAAGTATCCATCATTACCAGTGATTTCATGTCCAGGGTTTGAGGGAAGACTCAAGAGCAAGTAGGCATAGCAGTTCTGCCCAACTTGACTTATGGTCTGTATGCTCAGATGTACTTGTTTGGGTTGTATGGAATTTTGGAAGCAATTCTAACTATTAGCGGGGGTGTACATGGTTCGCTGGCTTCGGTTTAAGTACGATCAGTCTGTAGGGTTTGGAATCCTCGAAGGAAATAGGATCAAGGTGTTTGAGGGTGACATGTTTGATGGTCCAAATCCTATGGGAATCACTCTGGATCTTGAGGAAGTGGAGATTTCGATACCTTGTGTCCCCGGCAAGATGCTTGCTCTATGGAATAATTTCTATGCTTTAGCGAAAAAATTAGGAATGGATACTCCTCCAGAGCCACTATATTGGGTGAAAACAGATGGCTGTTATCTCGGCCATGGTGAAAAGATCCTGAAACCAGCCAGTTATGATGGAAAGGTTGTTTTCGAAGGGGAGCTGGGGATAGTTATCGGGTCGATTTGTAGGGGGATTTCGGAGGAGCAGGCTGCAGCACAGATATTCGGTTATACATGTATCAATGATGTTACAGCTGTCGAAATAGTGAATAGGGACGATACTTTCCCGGCCTGGACGAGAGCTAAGAGCTTTGACACCTTCGGTGTGATGGGCCCTGTAATCGCGACAGGTCTAAACCCAGAAGATTTGATAGTTCGGACACTTCTTACCAAACCTGGGACGACAGAGGTGCAAGAACGACAAAATTATCCCGTGAGTGATATGGTGTTTTTGCCATCCGCTATTGTTAGCATGATTTCCCAGGATGTAACCTTGTTCCCTGGCGATGTGATTTGTTGCGGGACATCTATAGGAGTGGGTTCCATGAGGCCTGGGACTAAGATAGAAGTCAGCATTGATGGGATAGGTACGCTCAGTAATTTCTATGAGGAGAATGAATGAAGATTTGTGTAGTCGGTGCAGGAGCTATCGGAGGATTGCTCGCCGTTCACTTAAGTAACTCTGGTAATGACGTCACTGTAGTTGATGTTGGAGAGCACCTGGAGACTATAAAACGAGACGGCCTAAAATTGTTAATGGGTGATGGCACTGAGCATCACGCTCACCTTCGAGCAGTTGATACAGTCGAAGAGGTCGAAGAGCAGGGGGTGTAACCCACCATGCGGAGGGTCGATGTCTTTGGTGTCTTCGGCAGTGGCGAAAGTGATTGCCGACAAAACCGACCTCAAGACGCGAGCTATCGGCATAGGCGGCGGTAACATTTATCATCCCCAAGTTCATCAGGGA
>DUCW01000119.1 GCA_012959595.1 Gemmatimonadota bacterium | reverse complement strand
CTAAATTTTCTTTTCTATAACACCCTGGTCGCTACTCTTTAGTCAAACTACTGGACGCAAGTACGCAACTTTAGAAAGATGTCACTCATCGAAGTTTCTTGCTAGGGGGCACAACAGCAAGAAACAAAAAGCCACAAATCCCTACGTTACAAACACATGCCCCAAAACTATACCCCTGATGGCCATCCTTGTGGCCACCCACAAGTGGAAGCAAATTGATGAGCCAGTACTCATTTTTTTGCTGAGTTCGTGAACACTATCGGAGATACAATAATGCAAGCACGCCATCCACATTTAGTCCTCGGACTCATACTGATTGGACTTGTACCTTTAACCCTGTCCGCTCAGACTCGAAGACCTGGTCAACCTGCTGCACCTCCAGAGGTAGTCCGACCTGCAGATCAGCGAGTGCCCGCTCCGTACAATTATGAAATGGTCCGACCAGTGGCTATGGCCGACAATGTCTGGATGTCAGAACTGACCATCCTAGAGATGCGGGACCTAGTGCTAACCTACGGTTATACCACCGCCCTAATCCTTAACGGCACGATGGAATCAAACGGCCCATACCTGACAACTGGTAAACACAACCATGTGCTCAAAGTCACGGGGGATGCCACCGCAAGAACGCTTGGAGAGACCTTGGTCGCTCCCATCATCATGCTGGACTCGGGAGACCCGAACTCCACTGAAACACCTGGCCGGTTAGTACTATCCTCAGAAACATTAAAAAATGTGCTACGGGACATGGCAACCAGCTTAAAGTCTCAAGGATTTAAGGAAATATTCTTCCTGGGTGACAGCGGCAGTAATCAGCGTACACTTGGGGCCGTGGCAGACGAACTGACTGCCGCTTGGAGTGGAGACGACATACTAGTCGCTCATATACCTGAGTTCTACAACTACAGGGATGTGCTTCAATATCAGAACGAGGTGCTCGGAAAAGTCGAATTAAACAAAGATCTCGATGGTTACCATGATGACTACTACATATCATCGATCATCATGAATGACAGCCCAGATCACATACGACTTTCGCAAAGACAAGCCGTAAGCCTGGACCATATAAACAGTCTCTATATTAACGAAGATGAGGCTCTGGAAATCGGCCGGAAGCTCATCCAGTTCCGGGCTGATGCAACTGTAGCGGCGATACAAAAAGTTCGCGGAGCAAGTTGACACCAGAAATGGGATACTGAGTGGACTTTAAATTAGAATCCGTAAGTCTCAAAATCGGGCAAATCTCAAACTCACTTGAAGGGATTACTTAACTCAATGTGAAGGGCACACCTCGTTTGTGGCATAGACTTCTCAGCTCCTCCAAAGTCGCAGTATCAATTGGAATGCCCATTTCTTTGTTTTCGAGCACCTTTTTGTTTGTCCTCTCTCCTGGAACAAAAATTTCATCTGTTCCGGGCTGTTTCCTGCCAACTTTTATCAGATCGATCATGCTGCCTATCCTCTCTTTAAAAAGAGACACATCCATGAACGAGGAAATATCGAACAAACAGAAGAAATGACCCACATTCTGTTCCCTATTCATATCTTTATACATCGATCCTATTCCTGAGCCGACCGCTGAACCAGACAAGACTCCCGATAGAATCTCTACCAACATCGCCAAAGCGTACCCCTTATGTCCTGCCATAGTGAGAACTGCTCCCTGTAAAGCACTTTCAGCATCTGTAGTGGGATGCCCTTCTGGATCTATAGCCCAACCCGAAGGTATTTCTCTACCTTCTTTGGCTGCCGCTAAAATATTTCCTCTAGCCGTCACTGAAGTGGCTAGGTCAATTTTGATCGAATACCCCTTACCAGTGGGGAATGAGGCCGCTACTGGATTTGTCCCAAAGAATGCATCGGTGCTACCATGCGCTGGCATGGCCGGTTCAGAATTAGTAGCAACCAGCAGGATCATATCTCTTTCCGCAGCCAGTTCACAGTAGTGACTAGCAGCTCCGAAGTGTTGAGAGTTTTTGATAGTAGCAGAGGCTACACCCAACTCGGTCGCCACAGGATAAAGTCTTTCCAGTACTCTCACCGCTTGTACTTGCCCCAGCCCTGTTCCAGCATCTGCTACCAAAACCCCAGGACTTCTACTTTGAATCTTTAAATCAGCTACTGGATTGATTAGCCCTTTCTCAATGCGGCGAAGGTAGATATCAACTCTGGAAACTCCATGGGTAGAAGTTCCTCTGAGGTCAGCCCAAACCAAAGCGTCTGCAAACACGACCGCATCCTCTTGAGGCACACCTGATGATTTGGTCAATTTCACTACCAAATCTTGTACTTCTCGAAAATCGAAACGATTTCTACTCACCATACTATTGGCAACCATTAATTTTTCTGCTTAGGCACTCCGGTAGAGTTTAGTCAAAACAAACTCTCTGTGGCCCAAAGCCTCAGCAGCAGTAAGTCGCCCGTTACAGGTTTTCAAAGTCAAATCAAGCAATTGCTTGCCTGCGTCTGAGTAACCTATCTCACCCCTAAGTAGACCCGAAACATCCAGGTCGATGTGCTCACTCATGGTAGAACACGTCAGAGGATTTGCGGAAAGCTTAATGACTGGCACCACTGGATGCCCCACTATGTTCCCTTGTCCCGTAGGGAAAAGGTGGACCACGGCTCCAGAAGCTGCCCATAGAGTCACTGCTTCAGCTGCCGCCGAAGAAGTGTCCATGAACCAAAGTCCAGGCCCATCCGGGGCTTCTGCAGGCCCCAAGACTCCGACAAACTTGGTACTTTTCCCCATTTTTTCGATATTGCCAAAAGCTTTCTCTTCGATAGTAGTCAATCCCCCTCTGATATTGCCCTTTGTCGGCTGTGAATCAGATAGATCGTTGGTTTTTTCTCTGAGGATAAAATCATTGTAGTCGTCATATATCTCTTTGAACGCAGCCGCAACTTCCGGAGTAGCAGCCAGAGCTTCTACCACATGCTCACCACCAGTCAGCTCCGATGTTTCTCCAAAAGAACCCGTTGCACCCATTGGAATTATCCTATCATATACATTTCCCACCGTCGGACAGGATCCCAGTCCTGTTGTAGTGTCGGATTCTCCACATTTAGTTGAAACATATAGGTCGCTGATCGGGCATTCCTCCCTCTGATTCTCAGATGCATTTTTAAAAAATGGACATACTTTCTTTGTCCATTTTTGAAATTTCGATTTTAAAGTTCCATGGAAAAGCCTGTCACTGGCTTTCCGGTCTCTGCTATGCCTTGAACAATTTGATCGGTCCACTCCGGTTCTATCCCAATTACGACAACTGCTGCCACGTTGGGATTAGAACCCGTGCCAATCATGGTCCTGAAGAAGAGTTCCAAATCAGCTCCGAACTGGAGCCTGCCATATGCATGAGGAAGGGCAATCGTCCCTTTGATATTGTTCGCTACTGCTTCACAAGCAGCGTTGGAGATGTCATCTACGGGGAGAATGACTACGTGGTTACGAACTCCAACCCGGCCGTTCTCCCTCCTATAACCCCGAAATGT
>DUCW01000118.1:2722-3598 GCA_012959595.1 Gemmatimonadota bacterium | reverse complement strand
CCTCCGCATTTAACCGATTCTAGATGCTTATTTCTCGGCAATATTCATCCAACTGTTCAATCGAATGTCTTGAAACAAATGAATAGGCCACAGCTAATTGTCTGCGACACAATGAATTACTGGATAAGCCAGTATAAGGAGGAATTATTGGCACTGCTCCACAGAGTCGACATCCTTATGGTAAATGATAGTGAAATTCGAGAATTGACGGGCGAGTCAAACCTTCTCTGTGCTAGTCGTATAGTCCATAGTTGGGGTCCAAAGGCAGTGGTGGTAAAGAAAGGGGAGCATGGAGCCGTGTTTTTTGGCACAGATTGGTCTTTTGCTGTCCCTGGTTTACAGTTGGATGGAGTGGTTGATCCGACTGGTGCAGGAGATTCTTTTGCCGGGGGATTTCTGGGTTATCTTTCGTCAAAAGAGATGTTTACTCGCGAACACTATCGCAAAGCTATGGTCTATGGAACGGTTATGGGCTCATTTGCCGTAGAATCTTTCAGCATCGATAGACTGGAAACAATAAGTAAGCAGAGTATTCTTAAGAGAGTGACAGAGCTTAGAAATCTAACGTCGTTTGATTAAAGTGTGTGTGCGATTATGAGTGAAAACAATGGGGTAGATTACCGTGCGTCGGGGGTTGATTTGGAAGCGGCAGAACGGGTCAAGGGGCAACTGGAAAGCCTGGTGGCTTCCACGGTGGACCAACATACATTGTCGTCATTTGGTCTATTCGGAGGACTCTATTCGGTTCCCGACTCTTTTGAAAAACCAGTTTTAGTGGCAAGTGCTGATGGCGTTGGCACTAAACTCCAGGTTGCATTTGCGAGCAATTGTCACGGTAGCATAGGGAAGGACCTAGTCAATCATTGTGTGAATGAC
>DUCW01000118.1:0-2712 GCA_012959595.1 Gemmatimonadota bacterium | reverse complement strand
ATAGATCCCCGCTTTCTAAAAGAAATCGTTGCTCTTCTTCCTTGTTCAAATGGCCATTATTTTTTTTGGATTACCTTGCTTCTGGAGGTATGGATGAAGAGATGGTTCCTGAAGTTATTAGTGGGATCGCCAAGGCGTGTGGAGAAAATGGGTGTACTCTATTGGGTGGTGAAACTGCTCAGATGCCAGGCTTTTATTCTTCGGACGAATATGATTTAGCTGGTTTTATAGTTGGGATAGTCGAGAGGGATAACCTCGTTGACGGTAGCAAAATCAGAGTTGGAGATGTTTTGATAGGACTGGAGTCTTCAGGTTTACATACTAATGGGTACACACTGGCAAGAAAAATCGTTTTCGAAACTATGGGATTGACAGTGAAGGATGAATTTCCTGGTGATATAAGGAGTGTCGGAGATGTACTCTTAGACGTTCATCGAAGCTATTTGGGAGAAGTCACTCCATTGCTATCTAAAAAATTGTTGCATGGATTGGCACATATTACTGGTGGAGGAATCGAAGGGAATCTGCCGAGAATTTTCAAGGAAACAATAGGAGCTAGGATTGATCTAGATTCTTGGGATGTGCCGAATGTGTTCAAAGTTTTGCAAGAAAGTGGACGTGTCTCAAGGAAAGAGATGTACAGAGTTTTCAACATGGGCGTTGGGATGATTTTAGTGGCCTCGCCAGAAAATACTGTCACTGTGTTAGATGAACTTGGTAAGACCCAAATTGGAAGTTGGGTAATAGGTGAGGTGGAGACCGGAGAGGGTGTTAGGTTGGAGTGACCAGGTCAAAAAGATTGAGTGTACTGGTTTATCTTTTTATCCTGGTGAAGTCATCTAACCCTCTTGCTTCTCAAGATCTCAACACTCTCACTTCATCCTGCATCGGGAAAATGGCATCCGACCAATATTCACTTTGCCACAAGTCAATTCTGGCGGCACGTACTATCAGAAGTGGCGTGAGTCTTTCCGCTGGCTATGGGTCAGAATTGCCCGGTAGCTCCAATGCTATTGGACGGAGGAAAGAGGGACAGGTACCAGCAAGGAATTTGAGTTTTGCTTTCAGCTCTGGATTTGCCCGGATTCGAATACCAAGCCTTTATATAGGTAGCTCCAACCGAGATTTATCAAATGTTGTTAATGTGTACGGGTTAAACACCACTTTCACCCGGGGTCTATTTGATGGACTAGCAATCACTCCTGGGGTAAAAGGGGTATTTTCCATGGATGTGATTGGGAGTGCCTCTGTGCAGTTTTTCAGTTGGGACAATGAGCAACCAATAGTGGTGTCAGGAGCAGGATCAGCAGGGGTTAGGATCGGCTTACTAAGAGAATCTTTTAGTTTTCCAGGCTTAACTGTCTCAGTTGTTCGACAAACAGGAATAGATTTGGATTTGGATTCATCTCGAAAAGATCGCGTCGATCTAGTCGTCGGTAACAGAAGTACGAGATTTAGAGCAACAGTCGGCAAGGATTTTTCAAAATTGGGTATACTGGCAGGTATCGGGTGGAATTATGACAGCGGTTTATTACAAGTGACAATTCCTGGCATGCTGGCCAGAAGTGCTTGGACTTTCTCTTCTAAAGAAGCAGTTGACAGTCAGGCTCTGTATTTTACTGGATTATCCTTCACTGATATGGTATTCCAGTTGTCCCTGGAGTTGGGTTTGGTAGAAGAGTTGGATGTTCCGTCTAATGTCTACGTTGGATATGATTCTTCTAGTTCTGGGGTGTTTGGCCGGTTAGCGGTCAGGGTTCGGTTCTGAGTGATTAGCATATAATAGGGGTGCCTGTTGGTCATGATAAGTGGACGTGATAAGAAATGGTTGAGTCTCGCTGCAGATCTAGCTGAAAGGGGTAGGGGTAGAGTTCGCCCAAACCCAATGGTAGGTTGTGTCCTGGTGAAAACCGATAAACTTGTCGGTCGAGGTTGGCATGACATTTATGGTGGTGCACATGCTGAAGTGGTTGCAGGACAAAATGCTAAAGAATCGGCACAGGGAAGTACTGCATACGTAACCCTAGAGCCCTGCAATCACCGAGGGATCACGCCTCCTTGTTCAGAATACTTGATAACTAGGGGTATCAAGAAAATCGTTTATGCTGCTAGTGAGCCTGGAGGTAATTCTGGAGGTGGTGCGAATCGTCTGAGGCAGGCAGGGCTTGAAGTTGAGGGGCCAGTGGATGACTTTATTTTGAGTGAAGGAATCGACCCCGCTTTCTTTTTTACAGTGCAGCACAAGTGCACTTACTTGGCTCTAAAACTGGCTGTGAGTGCCGATGGTATGTTGACTGGAAAACTAGGAGAGCGAAGCTTTTTGACTGGCACAGAATCAAACAGAGAAGTTCATCGTCTTAGGAGTGGTTTTGATGCTATTGTGGTTGGTGCGAATACCGCCCGTATAGACAATCCTCTTTTGACAGTCAGGGGGTTAGTTCGTGAACCGAGAGTTCAACCCACTAAAGTAATTCTGAGTTCTGACGGAAACATCTCACCCAGTTCTCGGTTATTCGATTCTATGGAAAGAGCACCAGTTTTGGTGATTGTGACTAAATCAGCAAGTGATAAGAATATCTATTCACTAAAATGTTCAGGAGCTAAGGTGGAGAGAGTGGCATCTGTTGGTGGCAGAGTTGACTTGAATGAAGCAATGAGTCTAATGTGGGAGCAAGGTTTAAAATCAGTGTTATGTGAGGGAGGGGCTCAACT
>DUCW01000117.1 GCA_012959595.1 Gemmatimonadota bacterium | reverse complement strand
TCCGTTATACGCTTTTTTAATATTAAGACAGAGCTTGCAATGTCTAAGTTCCTTCCTGCCTATCGTATGGGCTGTCGTATTTGGGAATCTGGCCAATGTATTCTTTAACTGGATGTTTGTGTTTGGTCATTTTGGGTTTACAGAAATGGGTGCCATTGGGGCGGGTTGGGCCACCGCTGTCGGTAGATGGGTGATGGTCTTGTATGTTCTGGGAAGTGGCTGGTCTAGCTTCAAGGTTCATCTTAGTTCCTTGGAAGTGGAATTATTATCTAAATTGGCCATTCTTAGAATTTTGCGTATCGGTTGTCCAATCGGGATACAGGTTACTCTTGAATATGGCATTTTTGCTGCCATAGGACTATTAGTTGGGTTATTCGGTACAGTAGCCATGGCAAGCCATCAGATTGCTATCAGCTTGGCCAGTTCAACTTTTATGATTGCTGTAGGCATAGCACAGGCGACGACGGTTTTAGTGGGAAAGGCAGTGGGCTCTGGTGATAGATCTGCGGCCAGAAGATCGGCGGGTGCAGGCTTGCTAAATGTGTCGGTAGTCATGGCAGTGACTGGAATCACTTTCTTCTTTTTGCCAGAACTGTTGGCCCGTCTGTATACTCAGGATGCTTCGGTGATTTCTTTGGCGGTCACACTTATTCCAATCGCAGGATTCTTTCAAATTTTTGATGGTCTTCAGGCTGTAGCGTCTGGTATATTGCGAGGTGTTGGAGATACGCTGGTACCGATGGCAATCAATCTGGTTGGGTTCTGGCTGATTGGATTACCAGTCAGTGTTTACCTGAGTTTTAGAGGGGGGATGGCTACCGTTGGCTTATGGTTGGGAATGGTTGTTGCACTTGGAATCGTCTGTGTGTTTCTTATTGTTCGTGTGAATAAACGTTTCCTTGAGGAACTGTAGATTGTGATCAGAATTCTCCCACCAAAGTGATTTCTGGTTCCAGCTCATAGCCCTGTTCTTGTGCTACTGTAGCTTGAGTCAGGTTAATGAGTGCGAGTACGTCAGATGCAGTTGCGGTACCTCGATTGATGATGATGTTAGCGTGTCGGTCGAAGATTTGAGCACCTCCGTGAATTTTCCCTTTCAGACCGCACAGATCAATGAGACGTCCGGCTCCTATGCCTTCTATCTTCTTAAAAATCGAACCAACACTTCCGAATCTTATGAGATCGGGATGTCGATTTTTTCTCCAATCTAAGTTTTCTTTCATTATCTGACGTAGCTTCTGGGGAGATTCTTGGTCCAATGCAAAGTCTACTGTCAGCACTATGTCGTTTCGATCATGCAGGATACTGTAATCGTAGGCAAATTTGAAATAGCTATTGTCGACGACAGCTATTTCACCGGTTTCTGAGAGTATGCATGCACTCTCTACAAATTCTTCAATGAATACAGTTCGGGAGCGATCGGGCGGGGGTGAAAGGAAGTGTAAGTTCTGCCACATAGCACCCCCCACTGTGCTCGGGATACCTACAAAATGGTGCAACCCTCCCAATCTTTTTTCCACAGCAGCTGTAGTTAATTCAGGGTAGATTCCGACACCAGATCCTACTCGTACTCTATTGCCATCTAAGAAATCTATGCCTGCCACCTCACATATTATCACTAACCCTCGGAAACCACGATCGCCGATAAGAAGATTAGCTCCTCTACCCATCAGGAAATATGGAATTTCGAGGTCCTTGGCGATCGACACTACTTCTACTAGTTCTTCAGATGACTTGGCGTGGAACAGGAGATCTGCCGGACCTCCGATCCCAAAAGTGGTGAAAGGAGCTAAGGCCACATTAGTTTCTATATTCGGCCCATTGAATCGGTCACGTAATCCTTGCCAAGATCTCTTGATTCCTGTGCTCCTTAGTTTGGTTGATATGATTCATCAATATAGGTCGTTCGTTTGAACAGAGAATAGATGTTAGGCCTAGTTAGTGAAATGGGAGCAGTATAAATTGAAATATACTAGGGAATTAATTTATGATGTCATATGTTATCATCTTTAGTGATAATTGTAGGATTTATGCTAGGCTTGCTAATGTTTTAGAGTAATTGAACCAGCAAGGTTGACTTGAGTCCTGAATTCTTTGTTCTTCCAAGGGAAACCCCTTCATTTACGAGCCTAGTAGCTCTGAATCAGATTGACAGAGTAGTGGGGTCTCTGCCAGGTTACATGCTCCAAAACCCGCATAAAATAAAGGATTGATAATTCAGATGTTTAAATCTGTACGAGGTCGGGTAGTGACCATTTTAGTAATGGTGGGTATCAGCATTGGCTATTTGGCGACTAACTCTATTAAACTCGGACTAGATCTCCAAGGAGGCATGCACCTTGTGCTAGAGGTAGACGATCCCCAGGGGGAACTGTCCGCAGAAGACCGATCTGACATGATTGACAGAGCAGAACGGATTCTTCGTACCCGAATTGATGAATTCGGTGTGGAGGAACCTCTGATTCAGAAGATTGGGTCAGAACGCATAATAGTAGAACTTCCAGGGATAGAAGACCAAGACAGGGCTAAAGACCTGATACAGCAATCAGCTTACCTGGAATTTAAGCTTGTGGTTTCCACGGATGGCTTGGAATCTGCTTTATCAAGAATCGATCGACAGATTGTACTAGCGTTGGGTGCAGATTCACTCACTCAAATGGGAAGTGCTGACTTCGAAGCCCCTCAGAACGAGTTGGAAAGTCTGATTTTTGGGGGACAAGCTTCCGATTCTGCAGGTGCTGAAGAATTGAACGTGGAAGTGGATGCGGATGACGGAGAACAATTATTGAATCTAAGACCCTTCACCGCTCTTTTGGCGTCTGGGGATTTAGAAGGCACCTATTTAGTCGCTTTAGAGGATGTCGAAACGGCGAGTTATTTCCTTGGATTGTCGGAAGTACAGCTATCACTACCTAGGGATCAATCAGTACACTGGGAGCAGGAAATCATAGGTGTTGGAGCGAGGAACTACAGACGACTATACGTTACGGAGAAGGACCCCTTCTTGACTGGAGAAATGCTGGAAGACGCTGTAGCACAGCGAGATCCTCAATTCAATCAAGCACAGGTTAGCTTTGAGCTCAGCCGTGCTGGTGGACGTCGATTTTCAAATTTCACCGCTCAGCATGTTGGTGATTTTATTGCCATTGTGTTGGATGACCAGGTGGTTAGTGCTCCTACCGTACGTGACCGCATCGGAGCTAGTGGAGTGATCGATATGGGAGGTGCTCAACTAGAAGAAGCTGCTGACTTGGCACTGGTTCTTAGGGCAGGTGCGTTGCCTGCAAAGTTAAGGATCATGGAAGAACGCACTGTGGGACCTTCTTTGGGTCAGGATTCAATAGATCAAGGCAGATTAGCGGGAGCGATTGGGATGGTATCCGTGGTTTTGGTGATGTTATTCTATTACAGAATGGCCGGAGTGCTAGCGGTGTTAGGTTTGATGGTTTATTCAGTGTTGGTACTTGGCGGGTTGGCTGCTTTTAACGCAACATTAACCTTGCCTGGCATAGCTGGCATGATTCTCGCAGTTGGAATGGCTGTAGATGCAAACGTTTTGATTTTTGAAAGAATACGTGAAGAGTTGTCTCTGGGAAGAGCTACCAGAACAGCTGTCGATGAA
>DUCW01000116.1:12517-22179 GCA_012959595.1 Gemmatimonadota bacterium | reverse complement strand
CCATCTCCATCCAGGTCACCAAACTCCGGGGTGAGCATCTGCCCCATATTTTCATTTAGTAGTGACGTGGGCTCCTCTACGTAATTGGGGCTGCTACTGCTTCCCGTATTGCGAAAAAAATGGATCCGCCCCACCCAGGGTGTTTCGGACAGATCATACTGATTGGCTACAAAAAGGTCTAAATCACTATCACCATCCGCATCAAACCACGATGCTCCGACCGTACGTCTAGGATCTCCAATCCCGGAGATTTCTGTGACGTCTGCAAAACTCCCTTGTTCATTACGGTACAAACGATTGGGCTGGTCCCGGAAGGCCACGAAAAGGTCTAAATCACCATCACCATCATAGTCGATGAACGAGGGTTGACGGGTAGCCCCGGATCTGTCTAGTCCCAGCTGTGATGATTTATCAATGAAGAGATCTCCGCCGCCTTGGTTTTCGTAAAGTTTGTTGTGATTTGTTGAATCAGCGGTGAATCCAACGTACAGGTCCAGGTCTCCGTCTGAGTCGTAATCACCCCAAGCTACTGCTCGTGTTTCATCTTCATCTGCCAAACCAATGCTGGGTGCTACATCGGTGAAGACGCCTCCGGTATTTTGATATAATCTGTTAGCTTTCCCACGGAATCCAACGTACAGGTCCAGGTCTCCGTCTGAGTCGTAATCACCCCAAGCGTTGGTTTGTGCTCCAGCGTCAGAGAAGGCTTCGAATTGATGCCGAGAGAAATTCGGAGACTTATTTTCAGAGACATTTTCTATATGCTGACCTTTTCCACTGTCCGTGAAATTGCAAGCGGTCAATAGAAGAGAAGCTCCCATGAAAACCGAGTTTAGACACTTGGTTTGTCTGAATCCAGTCATGTTACTTGACATGTATACAGTCCTTTCCACGGAGTGGACATCTTCATGACTAATATATCTCGAGCTAGTTAGACTAGATCTTAATGATATAAGTTCCAGATTTTCTGGTTAGCAGTATAATGGGGTAGTACTCCATTAAAAAGTAACACTACTAGATTTATCCATCCCGTAGATATAGGGTTACTCTAAGTAACGGTTTTAAAGTGATAAACCAAATGGAAACCAAATGGAAACCAAAAGATTTGAAATCGATCCAGGAGGACTTTTAGAATACTCAGTTGTATTTTCTGATCGTTCACTGAACCACATGTCCCAGTCTTTTCAGGGGATCATGAGGAATATTTCAGAAATTCTTAAGAGGACCTATAAGGCTCAATCAGTGGTTCTAGTTCCTGGTGGTGGAACATTCGGCATGGAGGCTGTAGCTAGGCAGTTTGCGACCGACAAGAGTTGTCTAGTAATTCGCAATGGATGGTTTAGTTATCGTTGGACTCAAATTTTCGAGACGGGTGCTATTCCATCCGAAAGTAATGTTCTAAAAGCGAGTCGGGTTTCTGAAAACGGACAGGCGCCCTTCCGACCTCCAGCGATTGACGAGGTGGTCAACTGCATCAAACGGGATAGACCGGAGGTCGTTTTCGCTCCCCATGTGGAGACTGCATCCGGAATCATATTACCCGAGGACTATATCAGTGCTGTAGCAGAGGTTGTTCATGAAGTTTCGGGTCTTTTCGTTTTGGATTGTGTAGCTTCAGGAGCCCTATGGATTGACATGGAAGCAACTGGTGTGGATGTGCTGATTTCAGCACCGCAGAAAGGTTGGAGTGGATCGCCATGCTGTGGCTTGGTTATGCTAAGCCCTCGTGCTGTTGAAAAGCTGACTTCGACCAAGAGTACTAGTTTTGCCACTGATCTCAGAAAATGGAAAGAGATCATGGAAGCTTATGAGAATGGTGGACACGCATATCACGCTACTATGCCTACGGATTCTTTGCGGCAGTTCTACAAAGTGATGGAAGAGACGGAGAGATTCGGCTTCCGGGAAGCCCAAGAGAACCAGGAAGAATTAGGAAAACGGGTTCGTGCTCTGCTTAGAGGGTGCAACGTCAAAAGTGTAGCCGAAGTGGGTTTCGAGGCTCCCAGTGTCGTTGTTAGTTACACAGATGATCCTATGGTGCAGAACGGAGCAAAGTTCTCCGAACTGGGGATGCAGGTAGCCGCTGGCGTTCCCTTGATGTGTAATGAACCGAAAGACTTTCAAACCTTTCGTCTTGGGCTCTTTGGCCTAGATAAATTAGCGAATCTAGATCGCACGTTAGACAGACTGGAAAGGGTCCTTGTCCAAGTCTTTAGTAGTTAGTGGTTACGTGAACTGGAGTCAGAGAGAACTATCTTCTTTCCCAATCTAAAGCTGATAGACGAGATAAGGCCAACTGAAGTGCTTGTGTCCCATTCCGGCTTCCGCCTTGAGCTTTTAAGGCGTTGTATAGCTGATGTGCTAAGGCTAATCCTGGCAGAGATAAGTTCATTTGGGCAGCTTCATCCAGGGCAATGGCCATGTCTTTGATGAAATGTTCCACGAAAAACCCTGGATCGAAATCGTTGTTAATTATTCTGGGCCCGTAGTTGTCTAGGGACCAACTGCCTGCCGCTCCAGAGCTAACGGATTTGTGTCTAGGTCCAATCCAGACTTGTGTGCATAGAGCAGGGCTTCGCATACCCCTATCATCCCAGAAGCAATTAATATCTGATTTACCATCTTAGTGTGTTGTCCAGATCCAGGACCTCCCTGGTTGATGATTGTGGTTCCCATAGACTCAAAACAGGGTCGTATAGAGTCGACAGCCGTTGTGTCACCTCCGACCATAATTGACAGGTGTGCTTTCCTTGCACCTATATCTCCTCCAGATACCGGAGCATCGATCGCGGCCACTCTTTTTTCTTTTGCCCGTTGATAGATTTCTCTGGCCAGAGATGGCTCGCTTGTGGTCATATCCACGATAATATCTCCAGGATCGCATCCTTGAAGGAGGCCGTCATCACCCAGGAAGACTTCTCGGACATCACTTGGAAAGGCGACTATACTGAAAATCACGTCACTGTTTTTTGCGACTTCAAGAGGGCTATCTCTCCACTCTGCCCCTTTCTGTAGAATTTCCTTCGCTTTCTCTTTAGTTCGGGTAAATACTGTTGTGCTAAATCCCCGGTCGATGATGTGTTTACACATACTGCGTCCCATAACGCCTAATCCAATCCACCCGACTCTAGTCTTTCCTGGTTCAACAATCATTGCGGACACTCTTGAGTAAATTGTTTGCAGAATTTCCATAAACAGCCTACAGAACTATCTTGTTGTTACCACAGTGTATGTAATAGACACTGGGTCGCAAGGAGTAGAGGTAGGAAGAATTTTGGTATTGTGTCGATCTGAGAGAATGTGTGGCAGAGAAGCAGTGGTTTAGACCGAAACTGGAAGCAGAAGGATTCGCAATCTTTGCCACAAAATATTCGAAGCAAGCAGGAGACTAAATGATGAAACGAAGACACTTGATCAGCTTGAGTTTTTTGTTGTTCATTTTACAGACAGGATGTGGATCGGAAGCTGGAGATGAGTCGAAAAATGGCCCAGAAAATGAGGGTATCCCGTCCTTTTCGGTAGATCCCACTTGGCCACTAGAGTTGCCTAACAATTGGATCTTAGGGTCAGTGACGGGCGTTTTCGTGGACCAGAAGGAGCATATTTGGGTAACCCACCTTCCAGAGACGTTGACGGCGGAGGAGACCTCAGCTGTCCAGGACCCTCCAATTGGCACATGTTGTGCTCCAGCTCCTGTAGTTATCGAATTTGACCAAGCTGGTCAGGTAATCCAGGCTTGGGGAAACCCTTCTCAAAACGTAGAGGAATTTCCAAGAAACCCCCATGGGATTTTTGTCGATCACAACGACTATGTCTGGGTAGGGAGTTATAGGCACCATCGGGTGATGAAGTTTACTCGTTCGGGTGACGTGGTTTTGGTTTTAGGGGAGTATGATCAAAATGCCGGCAGCAATGACAAACATCTGTTAGGCGGACCCGCCGGCATTTGCTTCGACGACGATCGGACAGCTGTGTCTTCAGGCATCAAGCAGCGACCACTGGTGTCCGCCGGCATTTGGGTTGATCCTGCAACGAATGAAGCTTATATAGCCGATGGATATAGAAATCGCCGAGTTGTGGTGTATGATGGAGAATCCGGGGAATATCTTAGGCATTGGGGAGCTTACGGTGAAACCCCAGATGATGAGTATGACTATGGTGACCGAAATCCGGAAGATCCTCCTGTTCGTCAGTTTTCCACAGTTCATGGTATCCTAGGGACTAACGATGGCCTGATTTACGTAGCCGACCGAAGAGGTAATCGGATACAGGTCTTTCGCCAAAATGGACAGTTTATAATGGAGAAGATTGTTGCACCTCAAACACTAGCTTCGGGGTCTGCTTTCGTATTCGCTCTCTCTCCTGATGAGGAGCAGAAGTGGCTCTACATGGCTGATGGTACCAATCACAAGGTGTGGATTTTGGAAAGAGAAACTTTAGAAATAATAGGTGAGTTCGGTAGGGGAGGAAGACAGGTAGGGCAATTCCTACGCCCCCATGGCATGAGTGCAGATTCAGAAGGGAATTTGTATGTTGGAGAAGCCTCTACTGGACGGAGAGTGCAAAAATTTCGAGTGGGCCAAGATTAGTAGGTAATCAAGACGGGAACAGTACAGATATTCCTTCGGGTGAGGTGTACATACCTTTGCCTGAGTGCGACACACCATAAACAATCTTTTGAGTGTGGTTGTTTCCTGGGAAGAGTGAATCCATGTATATAACCAGGTTCTGGCCTCTTGAAAACCGATTATTGCCTTGTAAGTTGGCGCCACAGGACACATCTAGTTGGTATGAGTCCACATCTTGATCCCCGATCAGGATGGTAACGTTTCTAGCTACCAGGTTCTCTTCAATTTGACCGGGGCTTATAGATCGCATATATGTGTTGAGATTCTTTAGGCCATAATGCCAGTAGTCGTATTCTGGGCATTCCGAGCGGATTGGTGAGCCAAAGTTTCCATCGATAAAACGTTCTGGTCCGAGGTATAGGTAGGTGGAGGGGTTGGCCACAATGTAGCGAATGGTGATATGCTCAAAGGTTTCCTCTGCCTGACTTCCTGCAGCAAATCTGTGTGCGACTTGTCCCCCGGCCGAGTGTCCAGTGACAATGATTTCTCTTAATGCAGGGAATCCCGAATTTATGCTCAAGAGTTCTATGATTTTATCAATAGCACTGTATGAACTAACTCGTGGCCTAGGTTTGCTATCGGTCACAGATAGGTGCCCCTTTTTCCAACCACTGTTGGTCCAGAATGGTTCGTTGGCAGTGGGGTTATCTTCTGCTATTTGAAACTTAGGTGCTATGACAATTGTTTCACGTAGGGATGGATCTTTTTGTTGGACTGCCAAGATCATCGTTTCGAAATTTGAAGAATGATTTCTTGTTGTTCCGTGGACTATGATGATGGCGGTCTGAACTCGTGGATCCCCTCTGTCTAGAGGATGGGTTCTCAATATCGGCAGGAATGATTGCTGGCCCAATTGAACCGACTGGGAACATGCACTGGAAGCTTCTATACATGGGGTCAAATCGTCTGGGATGGAGGGTTTAATTGGATCTTGGCTATCTCCACACCCTGATAAGGTCATAAACCATGAAATGAGGGTGTTTCTAGCGATCCACACGATAACTCGAGAACCTGATTCTGCTCCGTGGGTTCGTTTTAAAATTCCAGTGATAGCTCTCATTTCGTGACTTTGCAGTTCGGGGAAATATTTTTTGAATAAACTTACAAGTCGGGATAGGTCCAGCTATGGGCATGGGGCTGGATTAGTTCAGCTGTCATACCCGGAAGTTTGTCAGGATAGACAAAGGCTTCATATCCGTCATTGGCATCTAGGATTCGATCTTCAAAAATAGGAATGTCATTCTCTCTCAGGTGGTCAATGTCGTGGTGAATATCTTTAGTCCGTAGGGCAAGATGATCCATGCCTTCACCCCTCTCTTGGACAAACCGATTCACTCTGGATTCGGGATTCCAGTTTTCGACCAAATGTAACCAGCATTGATTTGGAAGGAGTATCCTGGCGTCTAATTGCATGCCTTGACCCTGGTCATCCCTAAGATCCTGTGCTTTAAGTCCGAAAAGCTTCTCGAAGCGATCGCAGGCTTGGTTTAGATCATTTACGCATAATCCGATATGCTGGAGTTTGGTTATCTCGAGGGTTTCACTTACAGGTGCACCGACGGACTCTGGCGGATAGAACCAACTGCGATCGTGGGATTGAATGAGTTCGATGGTCAGTCCAGGTAGTTGATCCGGGAAAACAAAAGCTTCATATCCGTCGTTAGCGTCAAAAATCGTGTCTTCCCAGATGGGAATACCAATGTTTCTAAGGTGTTCAACATCTCCTTCAATATCGTCGGTTTCCAGAGATATGTGTTCGAGGCCTTCCCCTTTCTCTTGTAGAAATTGGTTTACCCTGGATTCGGGATTCCAGTTTTCGACCAAATGTAACCAGCATTCGTTGCCTAAAAGTATCCTAGCATCCAATTGCATTCCCTGCCCCTGGTCCTCTCGAAAATCGATAGCCTCGAGTCCTAAAGCGTTCTTGAATTGGGCACATGAAGCGTGGAGGTCTTTGACTACAATTCCTATATGTTGCACTCTGAGTATAGCCATAATCTAGTTGTCCACATGTTTGTATATTTTTCCAGCTTTCATCACAAAACTCACTTTTTCAAGCAGGGTTATATCATCCAAAGGATTTCCTGGTACAGCTATCAGGTCAGCCCATTTCCCTGGTTCCAAGGTGCCAACCTGGTCGAGTATCCCAAGGAGTTCTGCTGCGTCAGACGTGGCATTTTGAATGACTTGCATCGGAGTGGCTCCAAGAGTTTTAATCATAACTTTGAATTCTTGTGCGTTGCGTCCGTGTAAGTCGCCAGAAGCATCAGTTCCGAATGCGAAACGGACTCCTTTTTGATAGGCTTTTTTCATTGCTATTTCTCTCAGACCAGACATCTCTATGGCTTTTTGGATGGAATAATCTGGGATACCTCGTTCTTCTCCAAATTCGATGATTTCATCCAGTATCAAAAGTGTTGGGACTATGAAAGCACCTTTTTCCTTCATCAGTTCGATACCTTCATCATCTATTAGGCTGCCGTGTTCTATAGACGCAACGCCGGCTCGGACAGCTGCTTTCAGTCCTTCCGCTCCATGAGCGTGGGCTATAACTTTGCGACCTAGTCTGCCTGCTTCTTCAACAACTGCACGTAGTTCTTCATCGCTATACTGGGGATGGTCTACTGCATCTCCCGACGATAAGATTCCACCAGTTGCTACAATTTTGATGTGGTCTGCACCAAATTTTACCAAAGTTCGAACAGCCTTTCGCAGATTATCAGGTCCATCAACCACCATTCCAGTACCAGGGATGTCGATGAGAGGGCTCCATCCGTTGACGTCCGAATGTCCACCGGTGATTCCCAGAGATGCAGCCGCAACATACATGCGCGGACCCGGAACGACCTCTTGGGTTATCAGGTCACGCAGGGCCACGTCTGCGTAGTGAAGTGCTCCAGCGTTGCGGATAGTGGTGAACCCAGCTTGTAAGGTTTTTTCAGCATTTACAACACCGTAGATGGCTCCATGAGCCCCATGTTCACGGAGGACAGACATGTCTCCACCGTCATGATCCGAAGAGTTGATATGGGTGTGCATGTCCATAAGACCTGGCAGGACCGTATGGTTCGATAAATCTATGACATTTGCACCCAAAGGAATCTCTATAGATGCGGAAGGTCCTACTTCGGAAATTCTATCACCGATGACAACTAGAGACACGGAATTCATTGTTGTACCGTCACCGATGATGACCTTGTCTGCCTTGATTACGGTCACTTGGTCTGATTGTGCTGAGGCATTGTTCGTTGTAAAAGACCAGAGAAGCGTAAGATAAAGGAATGATCTTAGTGTACGGGCTGTGTAAGCAATAAATCGTCTAGGTTTCACTGGTTTTGAATCTCCGTTGGGGTTTCTTGTCCACCTGGAAAGCAAATACTATCAGGTAAAGTAAAAGGTCAAGGCTCCGTTAGTTTAACTTAGTTTCTATTCTATTCCGAGGATTTTATGGGTTTGAATGCTCAGAGTCCATTTGGGATTCTTCAGGGAGTATGCGATTGCCTTAGCTGTGTTGGCCGCTAGATCGGGACCATCCATAGGTTGTAATGAAAAGTGGTCGAATGGTAAATTTTCAAACTGACTCGGGTTAGCATCCTTTTGGGGAAATACAAATTTGAGCTCTTCTCCAGCTCTGACAATGAGCTTTGTATTTGCTTTTGGGCTGACACAAGTCCAGTCGATTCCTTTGGGTAGGCTTATGGTTCCATTCGTCTCTACTGCTACTTTAAAGCCTTTTTCGTGCAGTGCTTCAATAGCCAGAGAGTCCAGCTGCAGAAGTGGTTCCCCTCCCGTACAAACAACGTATCTATTCCGATCGAATTCAACCGAGTCCGTCCAGGTTTTCTCGACAGCCCCTGATAATGACAAAGGGTCTTTGTATTTGCCTCCTCCTGGCCCATCTACTCCCACGAAGTCTGTGTCACAAAACTGGCAGGTAGCTTTACTTCTGTCTTTTTCCCGCCCAGTCCAGAGGTTGCATCCAGAAAATCGAAGAAACACTGCAGGGCGTCCAGTATGCCTGCCTTCCCCTTGTAGTGTATAGTAGATCTCTTTTACGGTATACATAGAAGGTCTTTAATCCAGCATAGTAAGTGTCAGGGGTAGGTTGCTATCTAAGAATAGTATATCAAGGTGGCTACTTTGTTTAGATCGCTAGCTTAATCGAAGCGTGAAGTCCAGAAAGATGTTATTTCTTTTGCACCACGAGATGACTTAGAAATTTGAATCAGGATGTAAAATGAGTCTGTTTATTCTTAGAACAGTTTTTGTAGGTTCCATTGTCTATATGAACCTGATGTTTTCCGGCGTTGATCTAATCATGGCACAAGAAAATGCTTACCCATTACAAATGAGTGAAGGAAAGACGAGTCACCGTCCAGCAGTTCCTGGGGTCAATGGTTTGGTGACAGCTGGCCATCCTTTGGCGTCGATGGCAGGATTACGAATCCTCATGGCTGGTGGTAACGCAATAGATGCATCGGTGGCAGTGCTAGCGACACTAAACGTTGTCCGACCACAGATGTCGGGCGCAGGAGGAAATGGCTTTCTTACCTATTTCGACAAAACATCTGGAGACGTCCATTCTGTAAGCGCTGCAGGGGCCGCTCCTAAAGCTTTGGTGGCGAGTGAACGGGAAGCAGAAGAGCTCAATAAAGGGATCTATGCTGGTGTGGTTCCTGGTTTATTGGGGGGTTGGATATCAATGCTTAAAGAGTATGGTACCATGAGCTTATCTGAGGTATTAATGCCGGCTGTGGAATACGCAGAAAATGGTCATCCAATAGAGGCCTCAGTAGTCCAAGCTATAACATCTCAACAGGATTTATTCAGGAGTTATCCTTCCAGTGCTCAAACATTTCTACCAGGAAATAAAATACCTGAGATTGGAGAGCTTTTCAGGATGCCAGAGTTAGCATCCACATTTCGAAAATTGATGGAAGCAGAAAAAACGGCATTCAGTGGGGGCAAGAGTCGTGCTGAGGCACTAGATGCCGCTTTCGATCGATTTTATAGGGGAGATATTGCAGATGAATT
>DUCW01000116.1:12134-12453 GCA_012959595.1 Gemmatimonadota bacterium | reverse complement strand
TTGCTCCTATATGGGGCAGTCCTCTTCATGTGAAATACAGAGGGTATGACATTTATTCCTCTCCTCCGACATCCCGGGGCGGAATGGAAGTATTGATGCAGATGAAACTCATCGAAAGGTTTGATATAAAAGCACTTGGAGCTGGGAGTCCTCTTCTCACTCATTTAATGATCGAAGCAATCCAAGTGGCCAAATCTGACATTTACCAGTACGTTGCCGACCCGAAACACTTCACTGTCCCGATCGAGGGCATGCTGGATGAAAACTACCTTTCTCTTCGGAGCAAACTGATCTCAGAGGCTGCTAGTATGGCCTACCC
>DUCW01000116.1:10471-11904 GCA_012959595.1 Gemmatimonadota bacterium | reverse complement strand
AATAATGGAACGCGTATAGGTTCTACTTCACCTTACTCTGATCATGTTAATTACGCCCGAGGGGGCCAGGTTCCTATTTTAAACAATTCGCCAGTTATAGTACTTAAGGACGGTGAATTTGTTCTGGCTCTAGGGACCCCGGGTGGCGAGACTATTGGACAAACACAATTCCAAGTTCTAGTGAACGTTCTCGATCTAGGGATGTCCGTCCAAGAAGCCATAGAGGCTCCACGCTTTAGTCTATTCGCGGCACCCAATTTCTATAGAGCTGGTTCTGAAATCACTGTGAGAATTGAAGACCGAATTTCAGTAGAGCATCTCCGGGGTTTGCAGGGACTAGGGCACAATGTTGAATTGGCTCCATCATACTCATTAGGCAGCATTCAAGCGATTTTGAAGAATACCAATTTGGGAACATTCATGGCTGGAGCGGATCCTCGTCGTGCTGCATATGCTGTAGGCTGGTGAAGAATCCAGTTTGTTAGATGGTCTGTTCCAATGATTTATCAAAGAGTGAAAAATGGGAGACGACCTTTTTCTTGGGTCATCTCCCACTTTTACATAGGGAAATTGATGATACATTCCCCAGTTTTTAGCCGCTACCAGCCTTTTCTAATATGGGAAAGAAGAGCTGCTTGGTTCCTCAGTATTCTCTGCTGGAGGAGAGTAGGGAGCGGGCTCGGGTTCTTCCATCGTTTCAGTTGAAGAATCTTCGCCGGGCTCTCCACCAGAGAAGTGACTATAGGCTTTCCCTGCTAGAGTCCAACCAACAAGCAGTATGACCGCACTCATTGCAGCTGCTGTAATTCCTCTTTCTCCATTAATCACATAGTAAACATCAACCAGCACGATTTGAGAGAGGGCTATGACCCTAGCTGTTTTGTCCACGTCTCCTACCATTCCGATGGCATAGACAAAGAAAGCGATGGAAATTAGAGACCCCAGGAGTGCTGTAACCTCCTGGTTAAACATTGCGTCGCTGGCATACTCTGTTCCCATTGCAGGCCCAAAAGCCAATCGTACTCCGAGGTATGTCACTGCAAAGAAAGCAAGGGTGGCAGCGAGGAATGACTTTGTACTATCGTTCATGATTTAAACTCCTTGAAAAAGGACATCAAAACCTACGAAAGCCAGCTGGAATGTTAAGTCAGCTATAAAAATCTAGGGATTACTATTTTTTGCCGCAAATGAACAGGACTGTGATTTGGCTCTTAGGTTTCACACCAGTTCAGCCGTATGTCCAAGGATAGACGGAAGCCATCTGGTGTTGTGAGCCAGTTTTAGGCAAATTATAGGCACTGCAATATTTGATCGATTATTGCTTTATTAGGCATGGAAATTGCAACACATTTGTTTGGTTTTCGAGAGATCCCGTAACCACCGATCGAGGTGTAGTAAGATTAGAACCCCACGAGTAAACTAAGTTGGGAAAC
>DUCW01000116.1:0-10461 GCA_012959595.1 Gemmatimonadota bacterium | reverse complement strand
TAAAATCCCGTGATTGAAAAGAATAAATATGTGAAAACAATCAAATTTGTAGCTTTGGTGTTTCTCTCTATTTTTGCCCTGTCAGACATAGTAGTTGCTCAGACGGGCCATTTGATGGGACGCGTCAGAGACGAGCAGGGTGCTGCGGTAGAGGGTGCCCTAGCTCGCGTTGTCAGTCTCAGCACGGATGAGATTGTCGCGTTGGCATCTACAGATGATCTCGGGTTTTTTGAATTAATGGAATTGCCTGGAGATCTCATCCGACTGGAAGTACAGAGGTTAGGCTTTATGACTTATAGCCAAGAATTCCAGTTGGGCGATTCGGAGACTCGGACTATAGATGTCGAACTCCAAGTGCAAGCTTTGGAGATAGAAGGACTTACAGTGGAAGGAACTCGTGAACCAGCCGAGATTGCTTTTGAAGAAGCAGCAGGTTTGACAGTTAGGTCTGTCGAAGCAGCAGATATCAAGATGATTCCTGGATTTATTGAGCCGGACCCAATTCGTGTCGCAGAGGTTCTTCCGGGAGTGATAAGTACGTCCGACTTCTCGGCATCATTTAATGTTCGGGGGGGATCGGCTGATCAAAATCTGATTCTTTTAGATGGGTTCCCAATTTTTAATCCGGCCCACTTAGGAGGGTTATTTTCAGTTTTTAACTCCGATATGGTTCGAAGAGCTGAACTCAGTGCGGGAGGGTTTCCGGCAGAGTATGGCGGGCGAGTTTCTTCGGTGCTCAGCATAGAAAGTGATCCTGGTAATGGTCAATTGGAAGTGCAGGGAGCTGTTTCGTTACTGATGTCTAGGGGTGCACTAGGAGGAAGCTTACCTAAGAAAATCAAGAATATACTAGGTCTCAGGGATGCTCGGTGGAGAATTTCGGGAAGACGATCCTATCTCGATCTTCTTACAGATAAAATTCCGTACAAACTGGAAGATAGACAATTTATTTTTGAAGGGTGGACAGAAGGAGGCGATAGAGTTTCAGTCACCGGCTATAAAGGAGCGGACGTTCTAGGAATAGATTACACGGAATCTTTTCCTCTGAGTTTAGATTGGGATTTTGGAAATTCGCTTATAGGAAGCCGTTGGACCCATCCAACTTCAAGTGGTGGGTCCATTGATGTAAAACTGGGATATTCAGGGTTTTCTACCAATCTCAAATTTCCTGATTTTGGAGATGTGGAGTTTAGTTCAAAAATCTCCCAAACCACTATGAGTTTGGATTGGGAAAATCGCCCGAAACCCGCAGTTACCACGAAGGTTGGTGTTGAGGGTCGTTTCATGGATTACCAGAACTACGTTAGGGGTGGAGGAACACAATTCTGGAAAGTGGGAGGGCCTGGCACGGGTATATCGAGCTATGCTCAGCTTCAATGGCGACCTTCCAGGGCCTGGATAGTTGAGCCAGGGGTTAGGTTTGATTCTTGGCTCAGGAAAGACGTTCAGAGAATGGATGAAATTTCTCCGAGGTTATCCTTTAAGAGGTTTTTAGCTGGAAGAAGACTAGCCTTGAAGGCTTCATTGGGACGATATACACAATTTTTACATTCGGTTAGAGATGAAGATTTACCACTTGGAATTGACATATGGGTTCTGAGCGATCCGGATATTCCACGAGTTCTATCAGATCAGGGACAGATTGGGTTGGAGTGGCGAGTAGGCAATAGCTGGCTGTTTTCTTTAGAGGGGTATTTGCGGGAGTTTGATGGTGTTATTACAGAAAATTTTGGGGAAAACCCTAATGACACGACGGATGATTTTCTTGGAGGTCGAGGGCGATCGTATGGTGTAGACTTGTTCGCTCAGCGTCTTAGGGGAAACACTACAGGATGGATTACTGTGGGCTGGTTGAAGGCATTGCGAACCTTCCCTGACTATAGAGCTGTGGGGTCCGCAGTTGAAATTGAATTTCCTCCAATCTTCGATAGGAGAATAGACGTTGATGTGATCTTGAATCATGATTTTTGGAATTCTGCACAAGTAGGTTTGCGATGGAATTTCGGTACTGGCCTTCCTTTTACAGAGGCAATGGGAGTATTCTCTTCGTTCGGCCATAGGATTTCAAACGGAATGTTAAGGCCCGATGAACGCGGTAATAGCGTTTTCCTCGGTCCCAAAAATGGGGAGCGATATCCTATTCGCCATCGCTTGGACGTTAGTATGAGGAAAGAGTTCACAAACATTCTTGGTGCCGGATCGATAACACCCTATATAAACGTCATCAATGTATATGATCGAAGGAATGTTCTCTTTTACTTCTATACATATGAGGATGGTACATCAGTAGAGACCACTAAGTGGACTCGCAGGGGATTTTCGATGTTTCCAATTTTACCGACCTTTGGTTTTGAGATGAGATTTAGATGAAGCATATGACGAATTGGATCATACTGGGAGTATTGTTTTTGACAGGGTGTGAGATGGACAGTGTCTCCTTGGTGGCCCCGGAGAGTCTCTTGGTTGCAGAAGTTTTTATTGCAAGTGATGGAGACGATGCGTTAGAGGCCACTGCATACCTTCACCGTGTTTTAGGGAGCAAGGGTTATGGCCCCGTTTCGGGAGCCGAGATAACTCTAACAACGGGAGATCAGAGTGTGACTTTAATCGAGAATTCTGATAGCATCTCGACATGTATCCCGCAGTGGGTTCAGAGAGAAACATCAGAAATAGACGGATCGCTAGGTACTTGTTATGGCTTAGAGGATTTGCCTGCCTCGTTTGCTGTACCAGGTCAAGCTATTCAAGTGAGCATAAAGGACGGCGATGTGAGTGAGCTTTTTGGGCAGACTAAGTTGCCAGGTGATTTCACTATGAAGACTCCCAGGAATGGTCGAGATTTTTGTGTTTTGCAGGAAGACCAGCTACTAGAAATGAGTTGGAGTAAGAGTCAGGATGCTTGGGCTTATATAGTCGAAGCCGATGTGTGGGATTTAGCCGATGTATTCAATTATTTACCAGAAGATGATCGTCCCCCTCAGCCTCTTTTCCTCCTCGGTCTCGCAATTTCTTCGGATGATACCAAGATGCGTTTCCCTTCTGAGGTAGGCTTATTTGATCGGTATGGCTTACATAGAGATGTGTTTCTGCAGTTGCAGGCGGGTCTCCCGGAAAGTACTACTGCAGATATAAGCGTGGCGGCATTGGACAGAAATTTCGTCAATTGGGCAAGAGTTGGCAAATTTCATCCATCTGGACAGATCAGAACTCCCAGCCTGGCAGGGAAATCAGGAACGGGGGTAATTGGATCTTACGTCAGAAAAAACTTCAAGGTACTCGCTGATTCGACTTTGCAGGGGTTGATTAGTAGTTGCAGTAGTTAGTCAAGCGACCAACGGACTCTATTCGTTTAGTAGCTGAGACATCGACCATTCTCGCCTTTGACCCAAGCCGCCAGCATTTTCCATTCGGGATCTTCCTTCGAAAACCATCGACGCCCACCACTGTGGTAATTATCTCCGCCATCTTCAGGTGCCAGTGGGTGAGTCAGGAAACGACTCCTCAAGGGATATCCCGGTTCCACATATCGTTTGATGATCTCAAAATTTTCCCGTGACTCTTCAAAATTCCAGTAGGATCGATCTTCTGGAATGGTTTGTGCGAATCCGCGCGGGCCTGAGCCATGGCAGTTGGTGCATTCCATTCGGCCTTCACGCTTGTTCAGAAAAATCTGCTGGACGCAAGTTTGAAAGAAATTGAAATCTAAAGGGGAAGGTGTTGTTTCTAATGCAGCGAGGTCTGCTGGAGCGTCACTGTTTCCTACCCATGTTGCGATGAGTTGCCACTCTGGATTGTTCTGTGTTTGCCAAAATTTTCCACCCACGTGGAACACTGCTCCCCCAGCTGCTACAGACAGTGGCTTTCGGAGCAGTCTACTTCTTTCTGGTTGCCCAGGTACTACCAGCCTAGATACAACTTCAAAATTTTGTCTGGATTGGTCTTCCGACCAGTAGGCCTGACCGTCTTCTGTTTCCTGCAGTGGTTGTAACTTAAGAGGTGTCCCACTGTTTATGTGGCAAGAAGCACAAGGGGAAATGCTAGGGCCGTGACCGCCACGTGGCTGTAAGAATATTGGTTCTACGGTTTCTCGGAAAATTTTAAAATTCAGCGAACGTTGAGCAGACAAGCTATTTGGCGAGCAAAAAAGAACCACTATCAGTAGTATATTTCTTGTCTTATGTAGGGTCATGGGAAGACAACCGTGTGGTTACGTTTTGGGACTTGGCCCACTGGGATTGTTGCGATTTCAATCATAGTTTGAGTATCGACAACTGAGACATCATTGGAGCCGGCATTTGCGGCGTATAAGTACCTTCCATCAGGTGTCATCGTAAGCCAATCCGGGTGATGTCCTACAGCGACACCTCCTAGAAAATTTAGGTCGGGAAGAGACCAGGCGTAAACGTGACCATTGGGTTTGCTCGTCGACCACAACTGGGTCCCATCAGGTGAAACGGCCAGGCCGTGGCCTGGAGAACCTTGAAGTGCATCGTTATCTGTTTGGGAGATAGATAACTCAGGCATCCAGAGTTTTTCGATCAGAGCCTTCTGTTCAAAATCAACAACGTAAACTCCGTGGAAATTAGAGATTTGAACAAAGATTCTTTTGGTTGAGTTATCTGGGTTAGTCTCGAATGCCATTGGCCGGACACCACCGTCAAAGTGCATAGACCACAGAGGTTCGTCGGTCTCGGTATCTATAACAGTGAGAGTTTCTGCTCCGATCATACCAGCAGCTAAATGACGGCCATCCGGTGTGATAAAAACGTTGTGCACCCCACCTAACATGTGAATTGTCTTAATCACTTGGTTGTCAGTTAGATCGATTATGTCTACACCTGGTTTGAGATCGTCTCTGATCGCCACATAAATTTTTTGGCCATCTGGAGTAATAGCTATGTTATTCGGACGTCCACTCAAAGGGATTTGCTTAATTACTGTAAGAGTCTGACTAGAGACTATATCTAAGGTATGTTCAACTTCGTTACTGAAGTAATAACGGCTTCCATCGGGATGAGACGTAACTCCATGAGCTATTGGCATCCCCAATATTACTTCCACAACCTCATTGGTTGTGGGGTCGATGATATGGACGTTATCGCCAGCAGCGTTGGTCTGGATAATTCGAACAGTTTTTTGCTGGGCTCCTGCATACCCAACACAAAAACCTGATAATAATAGCACCTTCAGTAAATCCAGATAGATTTTCATGTTGTAATCCTATTTTGCTCTCAGACGTCCACTGTGGCACATCTGACTAGTATCTTTTTGTTTAGCTAAGGCATTCCTTCGCCTCTTTTCATGATATTCATGTGCTGCTCAGCTTGCTGCAGGCCACCTTCACTTTCCTGCCAGCTGATTCGACCGTCGCCATTACTATCAAATCCTCCGAGCAGCAGCTCGGTAAGCGTCGCAGTTTCCTCTGTGATTTGCCCAGCCTCAGCCGCTGAATCAGTATTTTGTATCTTCCTTAAGTGATCGATGATCAAGTCAGCTCTTTGCAAGGTATTTTGTGATGAGGTTGCAACGTGATTCGAATGCGTGACGACACCCTGAGAGGCTCCTTCTCCATTTGCAGCCATTTCTATATGTGCGATGACCCCTTGCATTGCTTTCTTGAGGCCGTAACCAAGACCGGGTCGGCCTTCTCCACCTTCTAGAGCATGTAACACGTGTCCGGCGTGACGTTGCATTGATGCAAGATCAGTTAAATCACTAGTTGCCAAAGATGCGTGGCGAGCTGCTATTTCAGCTTCAGCTATAGCTGTTGGAAGGAGCCCCATCCCCTCTGGAGTCCCCCTAAAAGCGTCTGCTAAGTGGCCCATATGCCGGTGAGAAGCACTGGTTTCCTGTGCCTGTCCATTAACAGACACGAAAATATTGCAAAGCATTATTAGCCAGCTGACTTGAAATAACTTTGTCATATAATTTCTCCTGTGGATTTGCTTCTCCTAGTTCATACTGTGACTCGGATCTCACTACAGCAAGTCTGCAGTAACTATCTAGATCATTCTATTGGAGTTGATTTGTTAGCTGTTGCGTCAAAGATCAGTTAGCCGGAGTGTACACATCAGGTCTTTCTAGGGGGTTCAAACCAGCATTTTCTAACGCCTGATTCAGAGTGGAAAATTCATCCCCCATGATTTCAGCGAGTAATTTGAGTTGCATTTCTAACTCAGCCGATAATTCGTCAAAGACTTTCGAAAAGCTTTCTGGTGGGAGCCCGTCTCCTCGCTCTAGGTGTGATCGCAATCCAGTAAGTCTGTCATTAAGTTTAATAGGAAAAGCAATTTTATCCTTAGGACTTTGATTCAATACCTGATACAGTTCCCCTTCTATTTGACTAATTTTCTCGCTAAAAATACTGGCCATCGCACCTAAGGATCGGTTTCTAGAGTTAGATATTCTGTCTGCTATTTGAGACTTAAGATCTCGGATGCTAATCACGTGTTGGTTGGCTGAACTTTCATGATCTCGGATGCTCAGTGCGAGGTTGTGTTGTGCCAAAAGGTCGGCTTCGGATACGTTCGACAGGCGAGGGTCTTTTCGGACCTGGAAGATTTGTGTCATTTGTTGATCGCCGATCGTTAAGCGAGCCTGGAACATCCCGGGAGGCGTCCAGGGTCCAACAGCAGGATTCCCGCCCTCTAAAACGATCCCAGGAAATGTGATAGCACCGGGATACCTCAGATCCCATTCTTCACGATAGAATCCTGGAGCTTGTCCATCTCTGTTTACTAAGGTTGTCACAAGTCGGCCTTCCGAGTCTAAAATCTCTAAACTTACCTGTGTGTTTCCACTCTCAAGTTGGTAGTCAATTATAGCTGGCACTGTTCTTCTAATTGCATCTGCAGGTTTAAAAAGGTGGTCTCGAGAAGATCCAAGAGATGGATCGATTTGGCGCAGAGTTTCAATGTCATCAAGAATCCAGAAAGATCTTCCATGGGTAGAGATTACCAGATCTCTTTCCTCTACAATCAGGCCCGTAACAGGAACTGTGGGCAGATTCAGGGAAAGAGAGTGCCAGTTGCCTCCTTGATCGAATGAGATATAGACTCCAGTTTCAGTGCCCGAATACAGTACGTTCGGGTTTTTTGTATCTTGCCTAATCACCCTTGTGAAATCATCGGTGCCTATACCATTGACTATAAAATCCCAGGTTTCCCCGTAGTCGGATGTTTTCCACAAGTAAGGCGATCGGTCATCCATTTCATATCGAATTCCTGAGAGGAAAGCAGACCCAGGCGTGTGTCTGGATGTTTCGATCACAGTGATACGCGTATGTGGAGGTAAATTGGCTGGAGTTACATTGGTCCAACTTTGCCCTCCATCTAGTGTCATGTGCACCAAGCCATCGTCCGAACCAGTCCAAATAACTTTATTATCGAAGTGAGAGGCTCCTATACTATAAATGGTACCATAAATTTCCGGACCATCTTGATCCTTTACTATAGGTCCGCCAGAATCTTCTAGGGTTTCAGGGTCAGCTCTTGTGAGGTCTGGACTGATTTTGTTCCAAGTCTTCCCTTCGTCGTCACTTTTCCATAGATACTGAGATCCTACATACAAAACTTCATGGTTTGTGTTAGAAATGGTTACTGGATAGGTCCAGTTCCACCTTTCTTGCATAGATTCTGCTGGTTCTCCCATTACAATTCTTGGGTAGGGCTGTATGTCGAATGAAAGTCCAGTTTTGCGATTGTATCTTGTCAGGGTATTAGTTGCACCCGCGAAAAAAATATCCGGGTTGACTGGGTGTGGCGTTACGTATCCGCTTTCACCACCTCCTACTGCGTACATCCAATCTTGACTTTGACCCCTGGGGTTTCTCAAGTGGGTACCTTCTGATGCAACACATACCGTTGTATTATCCTGCTGTGCACCACAGGCGTGATACGGAAAGTCTGCGGTGGTAGCGAGACGATATATTTGAGCAGTCGGGTACCTCATATGCGTCCAAGTTTGGCCACCGTTTACAGTAATGACTCCTCCTCCATCATTACCATTAATCATTCGTGATGGGTTATTTGGGTCTATCCACAGGTCATGGTGGTCACTATGCGTTCCTGGAATGGACGTAAAGCTCTTTCCTGAATCGGTAGATTTAAGCAGTTCAAAATTTAAGACGTATATCGTATTTACATCAATCGGATCAGCTTCGATCCTCTGAAAATAGAAAGCTCTCTGCCACAGGTCTCTGTGGTCATTAATTAGATTCCAGCTAGAGCCAGCATCGTCGGACATGTAGAGCCCACCTCGGTTCGCTTCTACGTTCGCCCAAATCCGTTGGGAATCAGAGCCAGAAACAGTGACGGTTATTTTCCCCAGGGGTCCTCTGGGGAATCCAGGGGTTTCCGTGAGGTTTTCCCAAGTCGTTCCACCGTCTGTGGATTTGAAGATTTCAGATCCTTCTCCGCCACTCCATAACTTCCATGGCCTCCTATATACTTGCCAAAAAGTAGCATAGAGTACGTCAGGATCTTTAGAGTCCATTGCTAAATCAATAGCACCCGAGTCTTCCCCTCGATAAAGTATTTTATCCCATGTTTCCCCACCGTTTGTAGTTCTGAAGATTCCCCTGTCGGTATTACTGGCAAACGGGGAGCCCAGTGCCGCCACATATAGGTGTTCTGGATCTGAAGGATGCACTCGTATTCTGCTTATCGTCTTGGTTTCTCTTAAGCCTATATGTGTCCATGTCTTTCCAGCATTACTGGATCTATAAATCCCATCTCCTTGCAGAATATTTGCTCTGAGCTGTCCTTCACCCATACCGATATAGACGATGTCAGGATTGGAACGGGAAACTGCTACTGCCCCGATGGAAGAACTTCCAAGATGACCGTCAGTGACAGGATTCCAGGAGGATCCGCCATCTTCTGTCTTCCAGAGTCCTCCTCCTGTTGCACCGAAATAGTATTCATTCGGACGATTTTCGTGGCCAGCGACTGCGATTGACCGCCCGCCTCTATTGGGTCCGATAGATCGCCATTCAAGGGGTGGAAAAAGGTCGGCTGGTGGATTAGCAAAAGCTAAAAACGGAAGGGTAACCAGAAAAAGAACTAAACTGGCCTTGGTAATTTGTCGAACCATTTTCATGAAATTATCCTTACAGGATTAAATTGATAAACCGACCCTGGGTTTTCCCAAATATTGTCCTGAATAGTTGGACCAAATCCCTTCCTCATGAAGCATAATGTTCCCTTGATCACACAAATGACAAGGCGTTGGAATTATAATCCAGAAAACCAACATTGCTAAAACCTAGCGATGTTCACTTTTGTTTCGCATCCTTGGGTATTAGCAAACCTATTTTTAGCTATAGATAAGGAGGTTCGCCCATGGACTTTGGAGCTTCAAGCCGAAGGAAGTTTCTAGGTTATTTCTCAGGAGTCGGGTTGAGCTCTACGCTTTTACCCGGTTTAATTTGGTCCAAGATGCTAGATTCTCAAACGCATGAAGTGACCTTGGCCATGATTCGTGATGCCAGTGCACTATCAGGATTAGACCTTACGGACGATCAAGCTGAAGCCTTGGTAGAAGGAGTGAATAGGAACCTGCAGGGCTATACTGAATTGAGAGAATACAAATTGGAAAACGGAGTGGCCCCTCCCATTCATTTCAGTACGATTGTTCCAGGGATGCAAATTGACATGGTAGAAAGGCCTTTTCGTGTAAGCTCTTTCTCAGACCTGAAAAGACCAGAGAACCTGGAGGATGTAGCTTTTTGGCCAGTGGCGAAATTGGCCCAATTAGTGAAGAGTAAGGAAGTGAGTTCGGTTGAACTGACAGAGATGTACCTTGATCGACTGAAACGGTACAATCCAAAATTCAACAATACAGTCACCTTCCTCGATGATTTGGCCTTAAGTGAAGCCCAGAAGGCTGATGAAGAGATCCGCAGAGGTTTTTACAGAGGACCCTTGCACGGGTTGCCTTGGGGAGCGAAGGACATTCTAGCTGTGAGAGATTACCCAACAACTTGGGGTTCTAACGCATTTAAGGATCAGCGGTTCGATTATGAAGCGACTGTTGTAACTCTTCTAAGAGAGGCAGGAGCAGTCCTAATAGCTAAGTTGACGACAGGGGAACTGGCCAGTGGTGATCGGTGGTTTGGAGGACGGACAAGAAATCCATGGAACTCAAATAGCGGATCCAGTGGGTCTTCTGCAGGTCCTGCGTCTGCTACGGTAGCTGGGTGTGTTGCTTTTGCCATAGGTACAGAAACTAGTGGATCCATCTTGAGCCCCTCCGTGGCCTGTGGCGCTTCAGGCCTGAGGCCTACCTACGGTCGAGTTAGTCGTTTTGGGGCGATGACTCTGAGGTGGACGGGAGACCGCTTAGGCCCAATCTGCCGAACTGTTGAAGATTGTGCTTTGGTTTTCAAGGCTATAGCTAAGCCAGATGAAAAGGATCAGAGTGTTTTGGATATTCCATTTAATTGGGATAAGGATTTGGATG
>DUCW01000115.1:1458-3700 GCA_012959595.1 Gemmatimonadota bacterium | reverse complement strand
GATATCAAATCTTTTATTGGGCCTTTGCCTTATGTCTAGCGCCTTTGGTGAAGACCTTAGTGCTAGCGAAACGTCTTATACAGGTGCAACAATTCTAGAGGGAGACTGGGACGTAACGTTTCAGGAAAGTGTTGCAATCGCTGACAGTGAAGACACGTTTCCATACGCATTCTTCGAAGGAAATACGCTCTATGTCGGTAATTCCGATACTCATGAGAATACCGTTGACGCGATCGTTGAGTTTTTTTGGTTCCAATCGTCGATTGACAGGGGTACAGATTTTTATGTTGCTGTGGTCAAGACGCGTGCTACTCCGGGACACGATTGCTACTACGCACCATGGGATTGGGCGCGCGGAGCGCAATGCAAACTTTGGGCAGATGAATGGTCAGATTGGGGTGAATATCCAGTTCTAACCGTTGAAGCTATGACAGACGTCGAGCGTGAGCAAGGCGCATTCCGGTGGGACTGGTCGGTGCCATTTGAAAGTTATGGCATTGATGCTTATGGACAGGTTACATTTCAAAACATGTATGGAATTGGCTCAGTATCTGAAGGTGCTGCCATGGCTCATGGCGAATATCAAATGAATGAAGATGGTGAAATCAAAGCCGAAGGTAATGTTCAAGTAAAGGGTTACCACTCTTCGGAATATAGTGTCCAAACCCAGTATGAGGTCACGCTCTACGAGTGGGACATGTTCGTAGATGGAAGAGCCGGCATGATGGCTTGGGACATGTATCTCAACCTAGGTGCGAGAGAGACTCAATCTGCTTACCACGAATACTTTTTAGCTGTTCAAGTAGAAGAAGGCGAGCCATTTACTATAGATCAGCTTAATTTTGTAAGCAATTTTGATACGGGTTGGTACGATCCATTCCGCCACGAACTTGGCGTTTCTTTACAGAACATGACGATTTCTCAGCCGTACTATGAGCCAGCAAGTGAAGAAGAGGAAGAGGAAGAAGAGCCACAGACAGAGGTGGAGGAGGAAGTTGATAGCGATACTGGACATGGGCAAGAGGAGTCAAGCGAAGACAATGATTTGCCAGAACTTGGTAACCATGATGAAGCTTCGGAACCGGTTAAGGGCGGGTGTCAGACAGGTCCTACGCCTCTAGATCCTTTAGTCGCGATATTGAGTCTGTTTGGGTTTATTAGAAGAAGGAATTAGACTTACCGTGTCAATTACAGAAGGTGATATCATTTGGCAGTGTCGGATGCCGGGAGGGTATTGCCTTGTGTTGAATGTTTTTCATGGCCCACCCCATGATCAGGTTTTATCTGATCAAGGATGGGCGGATCAAGATTATCCGATATTGAGATTGCTTCACCCTTCCGAAGGGGTTATAAACGATCCAGATTATTATTATGATACTCTGCAGGCTGGTAGAACAAGGTAGACGAAATCCTATCGATTGCAGTCAAAGGTACAATGATGAAAGAGATATATGTTAAGGTGGGTGACTTGATCCGGATCGCTGACTGGAATGGTGCCAAACCAGACGGTAGAAGTATAGGTACTGTGATTCAAATGTCCAGTTACAAACCATCTCATAAACAAAAATATGAAATAACTCAGAGTTTATCCGAGATCTTGTGGCAGGATGGAAAGTTGGGATGGATTTTAACAAGTCGTTTGGCGAAAGTGGAGAGTGGCATATGGAAAGATTAAAGAAGGTTGTTGCCTGGAGGGTTATTTCTATTGTAACCACTATGGCTTTTGCTTTTGCTTGGACAAAAGACGTAAAGCTCGCCAGCGAATTTACCTTGTTCTTGCAAGCATTCTTGATGGTGAATCATTGGTTGTTTGAAGCATATTGGGATTTGAGAGGTCGGTCTGATGGAGATAGTTGATCTGCACGGCGTAAGACATGAAGATGTAACAACCATCATTATTGACGCTTGTTCTAGGTGTGAGATTCCGTTTGTGGTGATTACCGGTAAATCCTCTAGGATGAAAAGAATAGTAAGTTTCGCCGCGGCCAAATTTAAACTTTCGGTTAGGGATACTATTGACAACCCTGGAAGGGTGATAGTAGTGGATGATGAGAATTTTTTTGAAGAAAATTGATCAACCAGTGAACCTTTTCCAACAACTGATTAGATTAGATATGAAACGCGGGTGTAGCTCAGCGGTAGAGCTCCACGTTGCCAACGTGGTGGTCACTGGTTCGAATCCAGTTATCCGCTCCATTCGAGATAGGGAAAAAATATGAACAAAACATTGATGATTTGGTTT
>DUCW01000115.1:1076-1343 GCA_012959595.1 Gemmatimonadota bacterium | reverse complement strand
AAGTCAAGTGACGGTAAAACCATATGGCTCCTTTATCAATATGACAAAGATGGTTAAGCTTGATAGTGGTTATTATAAGAAAATACCAGAATTCACCGTGTTATATTGGAGAAGTGACTGGGAGCACGTTGGAGTGAATGACCCAGAAGGATATTTTATTAACAGAAAGTTCTGTTTCAAGGGTATCATTTCTTCGTATCGTACATCGAGGGTCGCCCCTTTTGAAAGTATTCCACAAATTAGGCTGACAAATTATAATCAATTTCG
>DUCW01000115.1:0-1029 GCA_012959595.1 Gemmatimonadota bacterium | reverse complement strand
ATTGTATGTGCCAGAGAAAACACCGTGATTGATCTATTGACAGATGTACATTTTCACATAGGGTATGCTTCAGGTTTTTTATGTTCTTTAGTCCCTATGTTGGTCGTAGCAGGTGTGGTTAGGTCGTTGTGGAAAAAGATTGAGGAAAAGGATGAACAAAGTGCAGACTAGCAGTAAAATATAAAAGTGCTGCTGCTAATGGTGTAGCACCTTATAAGGGTAAATACAAAATTAACATAGAAGTTAAAACGTAGAGAGTCAGAGAGGGATCAGGTCGTATCTCAGACAAATTTTAAGTAAATAGGTGAAAGATGGTTAGTTCCCAATCATTTAGTAACCACCCCTTTTATAGGATCATGATTGATGAAGAACCCGCGACACACAATGGTTGAATTGAGATTTCTAGAACTTGGGTTGATACCGCCAGAGATGGATTTGAAGTCATCTCTTAGAGCGTTGGATCCAGATGATGCTAGAAAGTCTAAGAGAAAGTTTAGGAAATTGCATCGGAAAATTAAGTCAGATCGGAAGAAGAAGGCTGTCGCACGGGTGACACGCCGTGGATATCGCAAAATAACAGGCCGAATGGGAAGCATCGTTGGCAGAGAAGGAAGAGAACACCAGTCGGAGAAGATAGTTGAAAACCTGGATGCTGAGCTTGGTTACGTTGGAACAGACCCAAACCTCAGACAGAACAATGCAAGGAAGATGTCTGTTGAAAGGCATATTTCTAACGAAATTTGGGAAAGCCTAGATTGGGATTTGGGTATTCATGACGATGGCCTCCTGGAGAACCAGTGAAAGTCGGCGATCTGATCAAGTATCGCGACCGGCCAGAAGGACAAACATACAGTCCGTCAATAGATAAATTATTGTGCTGTTGGGGTGAGTACGGACTAGTGATAGAACTTCTTGAAAGGGAAAACACCCCAGGCTTAATATATATGGATTTTAATGGAGATTTTATTCATGCAAAACAATCGAACTTACGAGTCGTTAGCAAAAATCGGTGACCTAGTGAAGGTCAGG
>DUCW01000114.1 GCA_012959595.1 Gemmatimonadota bacterium | reverse complement strand
GGCTATTAGAGGTAAACGATATTGATCAAGCAATCCCCATCCTTCAGAAGTCAGTGGGACAAGGGTCTGATCCCGACCAAGCTGGAACTATGATTTTCGGTCGTGCCTATTCGAACTACATACAACCTGACGAGAAAAACTATAGTCGTTTTATAGTGCTGATAAGAGTAGCTAAGGATTTTCAAGTTACTACGGAGACTCGAGAACAATACGATTTTTGGCATGGCTTTAGTTTGTATAATCTCGGTCTCGCGGCTCAACTGGAAGAAACTGTGGCCAGTGCAGAAAGATCTTTGCCAATGTTCAGGGAAGCTCTGTCTTTGTTCCAAGAGTCTAAAGGCTACGCCGATCGAACCCCATCTATCAATTATGCACAATTTTCTGACGCTAGTACAACCTATATCGAAATCCAAGAGGCAATTATAAAGCGTGGTGGTTAAGAACGTAGTCACCATCCTTCCCTAAGGATCGATGCTTCACCTAGAATCACCGAGGATATGAGAGGTGCCTGGCACTCTGTTGCCAGGCACCTCTCTGTCTTTGATTGATCACTATTCTTCTCTTGATTAGGCTGACCTACTTAATCCTCCCAGGGTAATATCTCACTGCCTGATTTCAACATCAGGGTGCCATGGTTCAATTCGAAGTACTTCGTGGGCCGAATAAACACCGAAATAAGATTATAGGCCTAGGCTTGACTTGGGTAAAACCTGTTGCGTATCTTGCCCATTATGTTCCATTTTCACCCATAATTACCCACAAGGTACCACAGAGTGACGAGTTTTCTCGGAAGATATGAGTATCAGTTCGATGAAAGAGGTCGAGTTAGCTTACCCTCAGCGTTTCGAAGGGAAGCTAAAGAAGATCGTTTTGTCCTTATTCAGTGGAAGAAACCTTCTTTGACTCTGTTTCCAAAGGATTCGTGGACTCCAGCTGAAGAGCGCCTACTCGCTTTCCGTCGCAATCAACCAGAATCATGGGAAGATGTACTTGGAATTGTTTCCAATGCGGTAGAAGTGATCCCTGATAAACAGGGTCGTATTCTAATACCTGGATGGTTACAGAAAGCGGCAGGGCTAAAAGGCAGTGTGCTTATGGTCGGCAATATCGACCGTATTGAACTTTGGCATCCAAAGGGATTTTCTGAAGTGATGGAGAGTAAACGAGGTGATTTCGACAAATTTTCTAACCAAATTTTCGGGTAGCTCATGGAAACTGCTCTTGACTCCGGTCGGGATTCTACTTCTGGAGGCACTTCTAATGCAGAGAAATTTCACAAACCTGTGTTGCTGGTTGAAACCATCAACTGGATCAAGCCAAGAGGGGACGGATTTTATTTGGATGGGACGGTGGGCAGTGGCGGACATTCTAAATTACTTCTAGACACCTGTGAAACTTGTAGAGTAATAGCTGTGGACCGGGATCCACAGGCCCTATCAATGGCTAAAACGGCTCTAGGATCATACCGTGACAGAATAAGCTTTGTTCATGCTCGTTTTGATCAAGTTCTAGATCATTTTTCGTTACAAGGCCCTCTCTCTGGAGCTTTCCTGGATCTGGGAGTCAGCTCTCGACAGCTCGATGATGATGCACGAGGCTTCACTTTTCGTAAAAATGTCAATTTGGACATGCGAATGGACTGTGCCAATTCTGAGCTTCCTACGGCAGCTCAAATCTTAAATGGAGCTTCCGAGGAGGAATTGGAGAAAATCTTCAGAAATTACGGTGAGGAACCGAAAGCTAGAAAACTTGCACATGGAATTGTGTCTAGGAGACAGAACAATCCCTTCCTGACCAGTGATGATTTGGTAGCAATCCTCTATAAAACGTTTAAAAAAATTCCGAGAAACAAAGAAAAAGCAAGGATCTTTCAAGCACTCAGAATATCTATCAATGATGAATTGGGTTGCCTCAGTCGAGGTCTCGAGAGGATCCGGATGGACCTGGATAGTGGGGCATCTTTTGTAGTGATCACCTATCATTCGCTGGAGGATCGAATCGTCAAACGGTCTTTTCGGGAATGGAGTCAGTCATGCATTTGTCCTCCCAAAATTCCGGTCTGTAGTTGTCGTGGCAAGGCACTAGGGCACGTCCCTTTAGCCCGAGGTGTCAGGCCATCAAGTGATGAAATCCAACAAAATTCAAGAGCACGGAGTGCCAGGCTCCGTATCTGGCGGAAAGCATGAGGAGGCACAGACAAAAACCGAGTTGGTTAGTGACAGGTTTCTTAGTGATTAGCTTCTTTGGCTTGGCCGTATCAATGGTTCTGACGACGTGGAGGCAAAGTAGAACTTTGGAGTTGTTGCAGGATCGTGACCAAGTTGAGCGTGATGTGGCCTCTTCGTTGTCGGAGCGAGATGATCTTCGGCGTAAGATCCAACATTTAGAAGGTCGTTCTAGAATTTCTCAGGTGGCTGAAGAAAGTCTTGGAATGCACAAACCCGAAGCTTCTGAAATGGTTATTCTGTCAGGAACTATTCTACCATGACAAGGCATAAATCCGCCTTCAAACGAATGCTGATTTGGCGTCGTAGACTTATCTTTACCTGTTGGATAGCGAGTGGTTCTCTGATTGTAGGGCGAGCAGCTCAAGTCCAAATTGTCCAAGGCTCTAACCTTAAACAAAAAGCACTAGAACAGCAGCGGAAGGAACAACCAATACCTGGTACTAGAGGGGCGATTCTAGATCGTAACGGTATTGAATTGGGAGTCAGCCGCGAGCGAGTCAGAGTTAGCATTGCTCCTCATGAGATCACAAGTGTGCCAAAGGTTACTGAGCTTTTGGCACAGACTTTGGATTTGGAAGCAGATATGGTAGCGAGCTACACGCACTCGACTCGACGCTGGAGAATTTTTCCAGGGTCTTTCCCACCCTCCATTCGCGATGACCTGTTACATGTTTCGGGCATTTATCTAGAGGAGGAATACCCCCGGTTTTATCCTCAAGGTGATTTGGTAACAAGTGTTTTGGGCAGGATTAGGGATGGTAAAGGTCAGGGCGGCATTGAGCAATTTTTCGATACTTCTCTTACTGGGAAGGAAGGTCGGGCTGTAGTGTCTAAGGATGGTGATGGAAGGTCAATCCCGGGTCAAAAAGTCATTCTGGACTATCCAGGGAAAGGAGGGCAGGTCCAACTGACACTAGATATAGACATGCAGCAGATCGGCCGTAATAATTTGACTGCAGCTATCCAAGCCACGGAAGCTCAGGGCGGTGATTTGATTATCATTGATCCCAATAATGGTGATGTACTGGCAATGGTATCCATCAATAATGGGTCCGCAAACAATTTATCCACTATTTCTACTCCGTATGAGCCAGGATCTACACTGAAGCCTTTTACTGTGGCTGGTCTAGTGCACAATGGGCTTGCATCACTGGCCGATACGGTGGATACAGGTCTTGGTTTCTGGGAGATAAATCAACGCACCATTCATGATGTACATCCTGAAGGTGGAGTGATGAGTCTCTCTCATGCTTTGCAGGTCTCCTCCAATGTTGGTATTGCTAAGGCCGCTCAGGCTCTGACGCCATCCATTCAATACGAAAATCTACGGGATTTTGGCTTTGGAGTAGCTACTGGAATCCGTCTTCCTGGAGAAGGGAAAGGAATGCTAAGACGTCCTGAAAACTGGACCAATCAGTCGGCTGTTTCACTAGCAATTGGATACGAAATTTCAGTGACTCCTTTGCAAATGGCTATGGCCTATGGGGCACTGGCCAATGGTGGTTATTTGTTTAAGCCTCGCATCGTAAAAGAAGTCAG
>DUCW01000113.1:20668-22882 GCA_012959595.1 Gemmatimonadota bacterium | reverse complement strand
ATAAATGGAGGTGAAATAAAATGTAGTTATTAATAAGAATCATATTACCTGTAAAATACACACCGGGATAGAATTAGATTAAATGAATGCAATAAAACAAGGAAATGAAGAAGAGAAAAACAATTGTCATACAATTCTAAAGAATCAACATCCTCAATTATACGAATTCATGGACAAACACCGAGAAAGTTTTATGAGCTTTTTCAAACTTGACAATGATGATTTACTCACACTTAACGAATGTAAGACAGCCAAACCAAAGGAAAATTCCAGACAGGTGAGTCATTAACTCTGGAGACACCATGCCAGCCTGAATGTTCTTGGGAAAATCTATTAACACGGGACCAGGTCTTCCTTCTATAGCCAAGGAAAAAGCCTCAGAAAGCATTTTAGGAATATCCGACATTTGATTTATTTGAAATCCGTGCTTGGTCACGGGCATAGTGACTCCGACAATATCCGTCTCTTGAAAGGCATCCGTACCTAGTACAGAAAGTGGTACTTGCCCTGTGATGGCAACTACAGGCACACCATCCATCATGGCTGTGGCCAAACCGGTAACAAGGTTTGTAGCTCCTGGACCACTTGTAGCTATACAAACTCCCACTTTGCCAGTTGCTCGTGAATAACCGTCCGCAGCATGTGCCGCTGCCTGTTCGTGGCGCATAAGAATGTGCCGGAGTGTAGGTTTTCTATGCAACGCATCATAAAATGGAAGAACAGCACCACCAGGATGCCCGAAAAGAACTTCCACGCCATGTTCCAGAAGCAAATCACAAAGGAGATCAGCTCCTGTAGGTACCCGAACCATAATCCTTACCTACCCGTTGTTATTAAATATACGACTTCGATAACCCCATTTTATCTCTTCAACACCATCAAACTATCCACACCTAGCTTCCAAAATCCCGCAAGCCCTAAAAACGCAGGCGGGTCCTCCCGATTTCTCCAGAGGACCCGCTGCGTTTCTTTCGCTTTCCTTAGCAGGGGCGCGCTTAGGCAACTCCCCGCAAGGCATACGCAGGCCCTATCTCGGCGACACTCGACACTCGAGCCCCGCCGAATATAATCACCTTAATCACCGACATTACTGTGCTCTTGTCCACCTTATATATACTCCCAATCTCAATACATTTCTGCTTTCGGACTTGAAATCTGGCATCGTCGGGATTGGCAAGTCAAGAGGATAACTACAGTTCTCCTATAATCGGGTTTGTCCCCCGTCTACCATTCTGACTCTAGCAAGTACAATAAACTCTCCTAACTTTACCTTGACAACATTGCTAACTGAAAGAATTCACTATTCAAATATCTCTCATATCATGGAGAAATGATATGCTACACCGCATTCGAACGTTTAGAATCATTTATTGCATACCTGCCTTGTTATGTATAGTTCTCCCCACAGCTTCAGAAGCCCAACAAAGACCATTTACTCCTGAGGATGCTTTAAATGTAAGACTGCCCACGATCCAAAACATGTCCAAGGATGGACGCCGGGTGGCTGTGACAGTGCAAACCCAGAGTGATCGACTGAATGTTGACCATGGTCGCTATGGAGATCCAACCTACGTCTCCCCGAACAAATCCGAGATATTGATAATAGATACCGAAAGTGGAACTCAGCATCAGCTTTTCGAAGGCGATCCCGCTCCAGTAAGAAATTTACGATGGTCCCCTGATGGATTCAAATTAGCCTTCTTGAGATACACGGATAGTACTTTCAGGTTGATGATTCACAGTGTACAAACTGGACAGACTGAAGAAATCAAACTGGACTCTCAACTTTCATTGGCTTCTAATTCACCATTAGAATGGAGTCCAGATGGAAGAAATATAGCTATCGGGCTCAGATCTCTAGACTGGGAGATCGAGGCCCGCCAAGCCTATTTAGATCTCTCCGAAGGCCCCATCGTAGTTCAGGACTCGGACAATGATTTTCTGGCATGGGATGCCGTGAGAAAATCTGCTGACGAAATTATACTGAGCTTAGTAACTTTGGCGGATGGCTCAGTGCAGCAGATCTTACCCGAACAACCGGTTGTTTTACCTCAATTCTCCCAAGATGGTCAGTCCTTAGTCTACACAACAGCGACCCGTCTTAGAACTTCCTACCTTAGGTCTCAAGGAACTGAATACGAGATCTTCAAATTAGATCTCTCAAGTCTGGAAAACCAATCCATTCATTCCAGCGGTGAAAAAAGGATCAATCCC
>DUCW01000113.1:15332-20538 GCA_012959595.1 Gemmatimonadota bacterium | reverse complement strand
GTACGAATTCGAAATTGTTCGCTGGAATTCCCTGAGCACTGCCTTGCTACTCAGCTCTCAGGCAGGCTACCACATCCTCGACATTCAATCTGGGGATATAGCTCTGATCTATGGATTTGAGGACGAAGAAGATGAGAGGCCAAACTTGGAAATTGAGTCTTGGACCGACGACGGCAAGTACCTATACATCAGTTATTCTGCCTCAGACCGATGGGAACGTGGGTTGCTCCGCTACAACGTTGAAACCCAATCTTCAGAGGATTTGACATTAGACCAGAATCTCTACAGAAACTGGAATATCTCGGACGATGCATCGACAATAGTTTATAGTAAAACGGACGGCGATATGCCTCCGGAAGTATGGGTTTCGGGTAATTCATTCAACAAGCCCAGACGGCTTACCGAACTCAACCCCTGGACCAAAGATATCAAGCTGACTAAAAGTGAGCTTATCTCTTATCTAAATGTAGATGGCAAAAGACTGTATGGAATACTGTACTACCCTATCGATTACGATCCACAGAAAACTTATCCCCTAGTGGCCGAAATTTATGAGACATTTTTTGATAATGGTTTTAATGCGAATATGAACCTTCTAGCTAACCAAGGCTGGTTCGGGTTCCGACCATCTGTAGACCTCGAAATAGGATTTCCTGGTGAAGCATGGGTTAAAGGAGTGACAACAGCCATCAATGCAGTGATCGATCGTGGTTTGGTTGATGAAAACAAGTTGGGTGTTCACGGTACAAGCTATGGAGGCTATGCAACCAACCTACTCATAACACAAACCAACCGTTTTGCTGCTGCGATCAACATCTCTGGAAAAGTGAACATCATAAGCTTTTTGGGAGACAGTGAGAAAATCACTACTCGAAATTACATAGCTGCAGAAGAGGGCCAAGATCGAATTGGGGCAACGCTATGGGAACAGCCCCAAAAATACATTGCACATTCAGCAATCATGTTTGCAGATAGAATAGATACCCCTTTGTTAATGTTGTCGGGAGAAGACGACTGGAATGTCCCCGAAACTAACCAAAGAGAAATGTATTACGCACTCAGACGATTAGGGAAGAAAGTTACCTGGGTAAACTATATGCGAGCTGGACACGGTGCCGGACGTGCTGGCACAAAAGAGGACTTTCTCGACCATTGGAATCGAATTTTCGACTGGTATGCCACCTATTTTTCAGAAAAAGAAAAATAATGCCATGCAGTTAGTTCCCGTATGAACTGATACAGCGATACCAAACCATTGAGTTTACTGAGCCGACCGCATTTGAAATGTCTCTAGCTTCCCTGCTATATCATATCGATGTATCTGCCTTCTTCATGGCAGGGTCTCCATCTTGTCAATGTTAATACACTCTGAGTCTGCTTTGTTCACGAAGGAATTGCTTCAAGTAATATGGGCCTCCGGCTCCGGAACCTCCTGAAGAGCTACCTTTCCATCCCCCGAAGGGATTCACCCCTGGCCATGCACCAGCAGTTGCCCCAGCCCGCCTATTGGCATAAACAGTTCCAGCTTGAATGCTGTTGAAGAAAGAGTCTACTTCATTTTCTTCTTCCGAAAAAATACCTGCGGTTAGGCCGTATTCGGTAGAATTGGCTAGATTTATTGCTTGATCCAAATCATTAACTTCGGCTATAGCTGTAATTGGAACAAATAGCTCCTTTCGAAATAACTCATGGTCGAGTGGCAGACCATCAATCACCGACGGTTCAACGTAGTAACCGTGATCGAAAAGACCTCCGCTGAGACGGGACCCTCCGGTCAAGATTCTACCACCATCAGCGACTGCTTTTCCTATTGCTCTCGTATATCTCTGAAACGCAGCCTCATTAATGACGGGTCCTAACCAAACATCCTTATCCAATGGATTCCCCTGGACGACTCCCGCGGATTTCTCCAAAAGTAAATCGATGAAGTCTTTGCGGACATTTTTCTGGACGTATACTCGTGAGCAAGCAGAACATTTCTGTCCCTGCAGACCAAAAGCTGAATTTTTCACTCCTTCAGCTGCCTTATCCAGATCAGCAGATTCCATTACTAAGGCAGGGTTCTTGCCTCCCATCTCCGCAATGAATGGTTTGGGCAAGGTTCCCATTGACGATTCCCGCATAAGCTGCATGCCTATCTCATAAGATCCAGTAAAAACCACACCATCGATATCCGATCCTAATACTAAGCTCCTAGAAACAACTTCATTGCTTCCAGTAACGAAGTTGAAGGCACCGTCCGGTAAATCAGTCTCGGATATCACCTGTGCCAGGCGAGCAGCAGAGAAAGGTGTGAGTGGAGAAGGCTTTACAACAACAGTGTTCCCCGTCACAAGGGCAGCCCCCACCGGACCAGCAGTGAGTGCCATAGGGAAGTTAAAAGGAGATATAACCGCCCACACTCCATAGGGACGAAGAACGCTCAAACTACTCTGTCCCTGCGAAGAGTCACCGAATGACGTCACGAACCCATCATGCTCTTCCATCCGATCACAGTAGTAATCAATGAAATCACAGCATTCCTCAACTTCACCGACACATTCCATCCGATTCTTTCCTACTTCATAACCCAATATCAAAGACAGTTCCCACCGTGCCCTTCGGATCGCTTCAGAAACGTCTCTCAAATATTCTACACGTGCTTGCCAGTGAAGAGCACTCCACTGAGGTAAAGCTTTACGTGCTGCCGATACAGCCTCACGAACGTGCTCTTTAGTCCCGTTTTGGAAGGTACCCAACAGTATCCTGCCATCGACAGGACTATAACCTTCGAATTTCTCGTCTGACAGAACTTGACTGCCGCCAATAATCATGCCCTGCTCTTTACCGAAGCTCTGAACCACACGGTCCATTTCCGCTTCTAGAGCATTATGTACATCCTGCATGCCGTCCCCACCTAGTGTAGCGTAGGTAATTTTAGTCACTGGGCTCTCTGTCATGTCTACCTCCTGACAACGCTTAGTATCATTTAACTAACTGAAATCTGCTACAAATTTTCTATCGATGCGATCTTTCAGCTTCATGGCCCATCTGCCTTCGAACGAGCGACCCCATTTCCCTCCTACTGCGCTCCCATCCCCAAGGTTCATCAGCGTCAAAAAATCTCCCTGTGGATGGTAGTTCTTAAGGGGGCTACCCTCTAGCCATTTGTACAGATTATGGGTCAGGTACGGACCCTGTCGCACCGCATAGACTCCCGCCTTGGGAGTGGACGGTGCCTCAGTCAAAGTTGCACAATCACCAACCCCGAAAAGATTATCGTATTCTTCAAACTGCAAGGTTGAACGCGTCAAGACAAATCCCCTACGGTCTGTTGCTAAACCCGATTCTTTAAAAACCACCTGACCCCAAGGCCCCGTAACCCAAATTAGTAGGTCGAAATCCAGGCATTGTCCATTATTCAGCACAACAGTACCCCCCAGAACTTCACAGACCTCTAAATTACGTTTAATACTGATCCCTCTTCGCTTCGCATGAGACAAAATGCGTTTTCGAATAGATGCAGAATAGTCCAGCAGTAATTCTTCGCTTTTTTCGATTATTGTAACGTCAGTTGGGAATCCTAAAGATCCAAAGCGGTTCTGGAGAGTGAAACTCAATTCTACTCCACCTGCCCCACCTCCCACTACGAGAATACGAATCGATTTCTGAAAATTCCCATGCGAAATTTTCTGAATCACCTCTTCTATCTGGTGACAGAGTTGTCCGATAGGACGAGTCGGAACCGCATACTCCCTCACTCCGGCAACATCCAATCCGGCCACAGTCGATCCTATATCGAACGACGCAACATCGTAGGAAATCTCTTTAGCATTTTCCAATAAGATTTTCTGATTCTTTGGATCTACACGGACAACTCGGCCACTGACCATTCTGGCGTTAGCTCTCTGAGCTAATTGATCGACATCAATTACTATTTCATCTCTACTGTACTGTCCTGCCACAAAACCAGGAACCATCCCGGAATACACCGCTGACGGAACATCGACAACTACAGACACCTTGGTATTCGCTGGTGGTTTTCGAGCAAAGCTCCTCAAGGTTTGGACGTGGGTGTGACCACCCCCTACCAAGACTACTTCTCGCATAACAGACAAACTAATCGAGCTTTTTTTTGGACTGCGTTAAATCACTATATTTCATAGATAGACAGTACTATCCTCATAGAGACCGGCCAAGGGCACCACGCTCTCTTCCAAATTCCACCCCACCCGTTTTTTTCACCTAAGGTTTCTACTGGCAAATACTTTTCTAACTCCATATCATTGAAACTTATTTAAACCTTGATGGCTATATTCAACTACTCGGAGTTCCATGTCTATGTTCAATTCTCTATTCAATAGATCCGATGAATCCAAACGTGCTAAGATAGAAAAAATTTATCAGTCTCAGAGGAACCGTTTCCCTGGAATCCAAGAGATAACCCCTGAGGAACTCAAAGAAATAGAATCCACAGAAAACGTAACGCTTGTAGATACAAGGACTCCTGCAGAACAGGAAGTGTCTATGCTGCCTAAGGCTATCACTGTTGAACAATTCCAGGCCCATCCAGAACAATTTAGAGGAACCAAAGTAGTCGCATACTGCACAGTTGGAGTACGTAGTGGAACGTTCGTCAAAAGTCTTGAGCAGGGTGGGTGGGATGCCTACAACCTAATGGGTGCAATCCTGGGATGGACCCATGTAGATGGCGGCCTGACATCTACAGAAGGCCCTACCAAAAATGTACATATTCACGGACCTAGCATGAATCTTACCGCTGAAGGATATAAGCCTGTTTGGTAGAAGATTTCAGTGCTTGAGGGCTGGCCGGAAAATAGTTTAATTTTGTGTTGTGAAAGAACCTTTTTCTCTGGCGAACCGATGTTAGTTTAATTGAACTGTCTGCGAGGATTTGAATGAACAAGAATGTGACCACTGCCCTGCCCGTACGTGCTTCCTTCGGCGAAACTATGCGCCCAGGTAGATGGTGGATACAACCAGTAGCTGTTTTCCTGGGTTTAGGTTTTTTCATCAGCTATGGAACGTGGGCTGCTTTTCAAGGGGAACACTACCATTTCGGAAACTACCTTTCGCCCTTCTATTCGCCGGAATTATTCGGTGAAAGCCATCATGCTGTATTCGGTCCAAAACCCAGTTGGTGGTTGAGTTGGCTGCCCTGGTCTCCAGCTTTTCTGATTCTCTGGGCTCCTGGAGGATTTCGTTT
>DUCW01000113.1:13849-15310 GCA_012959595.1 Gemmatimonadota bacterium | reverse complement strand
ATAAGGCCTTTTGGGCTGATCCTCCTTCTTGTGCAGTCGGAGAACCCCGAAAATCATACTGGGGTGAACGGTCATTCCCTCTGATCTTCCAAAACGTCCATCGATATTTCATGTATCTGGCACTGCTGTTTGTAGTATTTTTATCATACGATGTCTGGAGAGCTACTTTTTTTGAAGACACCGTTACAGGTATCCAAAGTCGCGGGATCGGAGTGGGAACTTTAGTCCTAGCTATCAATGTCATGCTACTAGGCGGCTATACGCTAGGATGTCACTCTTTGAGGCATTTGATCGGAGGAAAACTAAATGTCCTCTTCGACAAACCTGTGCGACGAACTGCTCATGATTGTGTCACTTGTTTAAACCGCAGACACATGCTCTTCGCCTGGATGAGCCTATTTTGGGTTGGGTTCTCAGACGTTTATGTACGCCTGTGTTCAATGGGCATCTGGACTGATTGGAGACTTTTTTGATGGATAACTATTCGAAGCATGAACATGATGTCCTCATCATTGGGGCTGGTGGGGCTGGACTCAGGGCCGCCATAGAGGCTTCTTCCGCGGGAGCATCAGTGGGATTGGTGACCAAATCTCTACTTGGAAAAGCTCACACTGTCATGGCGGAAGGAGGAATGGCAGCCGCACTCTCAAATGTTGATGAAAGGGACGGCTGGCAGGTCCACTTCGCGGATACAATGAGGGGTGGACAATATTTGAATAACTGGAGAATGGCGGAGATCCATGCACAGGAAGCGCCCGAACGGGTCCGGGAACTCGAAGCTTGGGGAGCCGTCTTCGATAGGACTAAAGAAGGCAAAATCCTTCAGAGAAATTTCGGTGGACATGCCTATCCTAGACTTGCACATGTCGGAGACCGCACAGGTTTAGAAATGCTGCGGACCCTCCAAGACCATGGAGTTCATCAGGGCCTGGATGACTACCAAGAATGTACTATAACGAAACTCTTCAAAGATGGAGACAGAGTTACTGGAGCATTTGGCTACGACAGAGAAAGTGGAAACTTTAGAATTTTCCGAGCTGGGGCAGTGATCATCGCAACTGGAGGAATCGGAAGGGCTTTTAAGGTTACGTCAAATAGCTGGGAAGGAACTGGAGACGGGCACTCCTTGGGATATGAAGCTGGGGCAGAATTGATCGACATGGAATTCATTCAATTCCATCCGACTGGAATGGTTTGGCCACCTAGCGTAAGAGGCCTCTTGGTCACTGAAGGAGTCCGAGGGGAAGGAGGGGCACTTAGAAACTCCGAAGGCAAAAGATTTATGTTCAACGATATCCCACCTCTGTACGAAAATCAGACAGCAGACACCCCGGAAGAAGGTTGGCGTTACGTCATTGGAGACAGAGAAGCTAGAAGACCTGCCGAACTTCTGACTCGTGACCACGTTGCTCGATCTATCGTCAGAGAAGTCAAAGAAGGACGCGGCAGCCCTCACGGAGG
>DUCW01000113.1:0-13782 GCA_012959595.1 Gemmatimonadota bacterium | reverse complement strand
CAGCTATGTACCACCAGTTTATGGAACTAGCTGGAATTGACATAACTAAAGAACCCATGGAAGTAGGCCCCACCACCCATTATGTCATGGGAGGCATTAGAGTGGATCCTGAATCTCAAATGTCTACTGTCCCAGGTCTATTTGCGGCTGGAGAAGCTGGGGCTGGACTTCACGGAGCCAATAGACTGGGCGGAAACTCTCTCTCAGATCTATTAGTGTTTGGGAAGAGAGCTGGTGAATACGCCGCTAGTTTTGTTAATGAAAAAGGCCTCGGTGATATAGACCCGGAGGAGATCCATAAAGCTGAACAAGAAGCCTTAGATCCACTAAAACGACAGTACCAATCCACCACTCTAAATCCCTATAAATTACAGTTTGAACTGCAAGATTTACTACAGGATAAAGTCGGAATCATTCGCCAAAAAGACACACTAGAGGAGGCCCATAAAGAAATTGATGAACTGGCCAAAAAAGCTGAACTAGTAGCTGTCAGCGGCGACCGACAATTCAATCCAGGGTGGCATACTGCACTGGATCTCAAACATCTCCTTACCGTAGCAAAAGCATGTGCTTGTTCTGCTCTCGCTAGAAAAGAGAGCCGAGGAGCTCACTCTCGAGTTGATTTTCCAGATAAGGAAACAGGTCATTGGGCTAAGCACACTATCGGGCTGCGTAAAGGTGAAGATGGAAAGATGGAAATTGTAGAAACTCCCATTTTGGAGATTCCAGAAAAACTCCAAAAGATCATCGAGGAGCAAGGCTAATGACAACTGCTACATTCAATATCTGGCGTGGAGACGCAGCCGGTGGAGAGTTCAAGGAATACAAAACTGAACTTTCTGAAGGGATGGTGGTCTTGGATGCTGTGCATCAGGTACAGGCTGAACAAGCACAAGACCTCGCGATACGTTGGAATTGTAAAGCAGGTAAATGTGGTTCATGTTCCGCGGAAGTAAATGGAATGCCTAAACTGATGTGCATGACCCGAATGAGTGATCTACCCACGGACGCACCGATTACTATACAACCTCTCAAGGCTTTCCCACCCATCAAAGACTTAGTAACAGATGTTTCCTGGAATTACGAAGTCAAAAAGAAAATCGCACCATTTAAGCCGCGTAAGCCTGATTTCGAAGACGGATCTTGGAAAATGCATCAATCAGACGTCGACAGAATCCAGGAGTTCCGGAAATGTATTGAATGTTATCTGTGTCAGGACGTCTGTCATGTGTTAAGAGACCATCACATGCACGAGGAGTTTATCGGCCCAAGGTTCCTTGTATACAGTGCCGCACTGGAGATGCATCCCCTTGATACAGAAGACCGTAAAGAAGACCTTAGAGAAGCTCAAGGTGTTGGTCTCTGTAACATCACTAAATGTTGTACCAAAGTCTGTCCTGAAGGAATTACAATAACGGATAACGCTATAATTCCTCTAAAAGAGCGCGTTGTAGACGATGCGTACGATCCACTTACCAGATTAGTGCAATTAGTTACTAAGAAGAAAAGTTGAGTTAGATTAAGGAGACTGGAATCCAATGGGAATTCTCAATAGGTGATAGGCGGTCCGAAAATATGACGACAAAGACCTACTCATGAGTCATCCTAGCAAAGCACGAGCATCTGCTGGTGCAACAGTGGGAAACGTCATTTGCGGATTTGATATCCTTGGACTGGCTTTGGACAATTCAGATAATAACTTGGGAGACATAGTAGAGGTCACCCGCCGACCAGACCCAGGTATCACAATTAAGTGTGTCCACAGTAGTGACTCAGGAATACCGACAGACCCCGAAAACAACGTAGCTGGAGTAGCCGCTATGGCCGTATTGGACCGGGCTAATGCAATTACTACTGGCTTGGAAATCGAGATCTGGAAGGGTCTACCTCTATCCGGAGGAATGGGAGGAAGTTCAGCAAGTTCAGTAGCAGCTGCCATCGCAACGGATTCTCTGCTGAAGTCCAACTTGTCTAGGCAAGAGCTGATGTTTTGTGCATTGCAAGGCGAAAAATTGGTAACTGGATCCATACATCCAGACAACGTAGCACCAGCCCTCTATGGAGGAATAGTGCTAATACGACCAGAAGATTCAACCAATCCCCTCCCACTACCAGTTCCCAAAGGATTTTCGCTGGCTTTAATACACCCAAGGATAGAATTGGATACAAGATCTATGAGAAATGTTCTCCCAACAAGCATCACTCTTGACCAAGCAACGGCACAGTGTGCAGACGCCTCGTCTTTTGTCCTGAGCCTCTTTGAAGAAAACTGGGATCTCTTAAAGAAGGTTTTGGTGGACAGAATAGCCGAGCCAACTCGTAAACCGTTCATCCCTGGGCTCGATAAAGTGAGATCAGCGGCCCTCGAGTCAGGTGCACTAGGGGCCGGAATTTCTGGGTCCGGTCCTTCTATCTTTGCCCTTTGCAAGGATGAAACGGACGCCAGTCGTGTAGGTCAAAGCATGAAACGAGTTTTTCAGGAGATCGATATTGCCGCCGACCTATACGTCCGTCCTATAGCTCAGACAGGTGCTGGAGCACAGTTGTTAGAAATAAGTTGAAGTATGTGAGTACCGTGGGACACAGCCCTCCGACCGATCTCTTGACTGCCCTGACCGAGGGAATCGCACCTGATGGAGGATTGTACTTACCCGAAGTATTTCCAACCCTTGAGTCCACTGTCCTTAACAGGATGAAAGGACTTCCCTTTGCTGAAGTTTCCCGAATCATTAGTCAACATCTTCTGGGCGACGAACTGCAATCCAAGAATCTGGATGAACTGATTCACAAAGCTCTGAACTTCACAATTCCACTAAGTGAATACCAAAAAGACATCTTTGGATTAGAGCTGTTCCATGGCCCGACGTTATCCTTCAAAGATGTTGGAGCAAGGTTTCTGGCTCAACTACTAGACTTCTTGAGAGAAGAAGATGATCAACCACTCTTCATCTTGGTAGCAACGTCTGGTGATACTGGAGGTGCAGTAGCCCAGGGGTTCTTTGACAAGAAGGGAATCCAAACAGTTATTCTGTTCCCCTCCGGAAGAGTTAGCCCTCTGCAGGAAAGTCAATTTGGAACTCTAGGTGGCAACGTCCATGCTCTGGAAGTTTCTGGCAACTTCGATGACTGTCAGAAGTTGGTTAAATCAGCATTCCTAGACCACGAACTTAACAAACGAGTCAAACTGGGTTCTGCAAATTCTATCAATATTGGGCGTTTACTGCCTCAGATTTTTTATTATTTTCATGCGTATGGACAATTGTTGACACAAGAAGAACCGCTGTTCTCAGTTCCGTCGGGCAACTTCGGAAACCTCACTGCAGGGTTGATAGCAAAACGACTGGGTCTTCCAGTCAGAGGTTTTGTAGCAGCTACAAATATAAACGATACCGTTCCGGAATATCTCAAGACTGGAACTGTCCGGCCTAGAGCATCCATCCCCACTATTAGCAACGCCATGGATGTAGGTGATCCCAGCAATCTTTCTCGGATAGAATATCTGTACCAAAGTAACCTGACAAAACTCCGATGTGACATAGTGGGCAGTGTCCACAGTGATACGGAAACACGGGCTTGTATTAGAACAGTATATCGATCAACTGGAAAAATTTTAGATCCACATTCTGCAGTCGGTTATCTCGGGGTTGAGCCAGGTGTGTCTAGATTCGGGCATGGACCTTCTATGTTCTTAATGACCGCTCATCCCATTAAATTTCGAGAGAGTGTCGAACAGGAAACGAACTGTACGCTGACTATCCCAGAGTCAGTATCGTCTGCTTTGTTGTCGAAGCGACAAGTAGTCCCAATTGGCCCTAATCTGTCAGAATTGCGTGAATTCTTGCTCAATAAAACTTGAAACATAGGCCCAGCAGTCGAATCTTTACTAAACCCCTAAGGTTTTTCAATCCCTCGGGAAAAGTACGACCTCTTTCATAGCCTCGATGTCTGAAACAAGCTCTACTTCCCCCGCTGGAAAACCGTTCTGATCTAAGATATAGGCCATAATATCGAGATAAGTATTGGTAGATAAACCACCAGGATTATCCTCTGGCATATAGTAAACGATCTCTTCGTAGAGATAACCCAGTGAACTGCCCCGCCAATCTCTCTGGAAACTTCTCCCTCTAAACTCACTCGAGGAATGACATGATAGACATGTTTCCCGAAAAGAATCTTCACCTCTCTCAGCCTGGGCCTGTGTGTAGAGCGAAACTGGCCCACTGGACTCTGGCTCAGGAGACTCCTCCCCTATCACAGGAGAAGAATCACTCGCTGACGTTTCACTCACGACAGAGGGTCGTTCCACTGGCATCACTTCAGTTCCACCAGCACACCCATACATGACTCCTACTGACATCAACAATAATTTAGCATTCAAGCTGTTCATCAAAATCCTCTTAAACAAATCGAAACTAGTTAGGAACAATGAAATTCTCTACAATCTCAACCTCTACTTGTAAAACCCAACTAACTGAATCTCTATAAATTGGCGAAACATATATCCTTTAATCAAGACCGCTTTGATTCCAAATAATTAACGCCACTTTCATATTCTTTCGAGCGATACAAATTTTCGTCTAGATTTTCAAACCGATTAGCGGGAAAATCTCTATGATCGATCGACTTAGAAGGATAAGTACCCCCAAAATACCAAGAGATGCCATCTCTTGCTGTGTCTACATCGGCTTAAATTCTATTTGCATGTAGGATATACACTCAGGCTTGTTTCAAGTGACTACTATTTACCAAAAAGGCCATGATCTCTTAATTCAAGAATAGCAAGACTGCAAAAAACATCTGAACTTTTTGATTAAGAATCCAGCATATAACCACTATACAGCACTCGACCAGATCTGGTGTTAGATTAGAAGAAACTGAGGACCACTTTGACTAGGCGGAAATTGTGAAGCAATTGACGATTTTATGGATCAGCGTGATTGTGGGTGTCCATATACCCACTGTTGTTGCTGGGCAAGGCTACGGACAATCCGTAGCGGTGAGTGATGATGAAATTTTTGTAGGAGAGTCTCTCAACGAAACATCGCCTGGATACGTTTTCATTTACCGCAAAGACCATGACAATACCTGGTCAGAAGTTCAACGGTTAGAAGCATCTAACTCCAACGTTGGAGATCACTTCGGACGAGCTCTCGCCTTCACTGGGGAGCACCTGCTGATTGGTGCGACCACTCTAGAAACAGTTTATGTATTCGCAAAAAATGAAGACGGCTTGTGGACAGAGCGACAAACTCTTCAGGTAAGTGACTCTCAGGACGGCGACTTTGTTGGACGAGTCAGTGCTTCGGATCAGAATCATGTTTTGATGAGTTCGCTGGCAAATGCCGAAGCTCGAGGAGCTGTATATGTATTTGAGAGAGATGAAGAAACTGATCTTTGGAGGGAATCCGCAAAATTGATGGGTAGCGATACTGAACCAAATGACTACTTTGGATTTTCCCTCGCTATCGAAGATGGAGTGGCTCTGATTGGAGCACCGCGACAAAACGATATTACTGGATCCGTATACACCTTCATCCTTAATCAAGAGACGGGTGATTGGGTAGAAAAAAGCAAGCTAACCGGAGAAGGGACTGCCCCCAATAGTGGATTTGGAATAGCGGTAGCACTAGATGACGGACAAGCGGTTGTTGGAGCTGCTACACATGACCAAGGCATGGGTATCGCATATACTTTTGACTACGAAGAAGAGTCGGAAGACTGGAATCCAGCATCCACCCTCAAGGCTTTCGACGAAGGAAATCCTGGAACTCAATTCGGAACGGCTATTCAGATCAACGAAGGTGAAGTATGGCTTTCTGCACCCGGAGCTTCTGAATTTCAAGGACGGGTATATAGTATTTCACAAAACCAAACCTCAGGTGATTGGATAGAATCGAGAAAACTGACTTCCCAGGAATTAGTTTCAGGTGATCAATTTGGGGGAGCAATCGCTGTAAAAGGAAACCTGGGTGTGGTTGGCATTGTCGGAGCCGACTATCAGCTAGGGACCGTAGCAATTTACGAACGAATGGGACGTGACTGGACTGAGGTAACAAGGGTCTTCAATAATTCGGATGTCTTAACCTCAATCACTGGAGAGGAAGTCAGATGTGAAGAAGGCTCTGCATCCGAATACACCTGTAACGAAGTTGATATGCTCTCCTTTTTATCGGTTGAAGATGTTGGAGGAGCAAGAGGGGTTCAGCTTAACGATGTCTGGGGTTGGACTGATCCATCCTCCAATCGGGAGTACGCCTTAGTTGGACGTTACGACGGAACCTCTTTTATAGATGTAACAGAGGCTTCTAATCCTCGATATTTAGGTAATCTCCCTATGACTAACGGTGCACGTGGTAACGTATGGAGAGATATCAAGGTCTATAAAGATCACGCATTTATAGTAGCTGACGGTTCTGGACCTCATGGCATGCAAATCTTCGATTTGACAAAATTAAGAAAAGTTGGGGGTGAACCTCAAACATTCGAAGAAGATGCACACTATAGCAGAGTCGCGAGTGCTCACAATATAGTGATCAACGAAGAAAGCGGATTTGCTTACGTAGTGGGCGTTAATGGAGGAGGAGAAACCTGTGGTGGTGGACTTCACATGGTTAACATCCAAAACCCGCTGACACCTATCTTCTCAGGATGTTTCCAGCACGCAAACACAGGTCGACAAAACACTGGATATAGTCATGACGCCCAGTGTGTTATCTATCAGGGTCCCGATAGCAACTATACTGATCAAGAGATCTGCTTCAGTGCTAATGAAACCGCACTCAGCATTTCCGACGTCACCGATAAAGCCAATCCCGTAGAACTCTCGATGGCAACATACCCTAATGTCGCTTACACTCACCAAGGATGGCTCGACGAAGAACACCAATATTTTTACATGAATGACGAACTGGATGAATTAGGGGGAAGTGTGGACAGAACTCGTACTTTAGTTTGGGATGTCACAGATTTGGAAGATCCAATACTGGCCTTGGAACACTTCGCTGATGACAACGCGGCTTCCGACCACAATCTCTACATTCAAGGCGACTTAATGTACCAATCCAATTATGTCAGTGGCCTTAGAATACTGGATATCTCCGATAGAGAAAATCCTGAAGAAATTGGGTTTTTTGACACTGTGCCTTGGACACCAGATGCACCTGGATTTGACGGTTCTTGGAGTAACTACCCCTTCTTTTCGAGTGGCATTATTATTGTGAATAGCGGAAAGGAAGGAATGTTCATCCTACGGAAAAATGACCGCAATCTGATACCTTAAGCTCAGATTCCAGCAAGACTCCTAAGGGCTTCTAGTAACTCACTGGGGTCTGGTCTGGTTGTGTAATCAGGGTCTCCTGAGGCATATAAAATTTGCTGATTAGAATCAATAACAAAATTGGCAGGGACCGGTAGAGTCCAGGAATTATCACCATTCCATGACAACAAATCTATACCTTTTTCTCGGTAGAAAGATCTGAGATACTCAGGCATTACAAAAGCAACTCCAAAACTTTGTGCGATATTGTTGCCTGGGTCAGACAGAATTTCAAAACTTAGATTGTACCGCTTGAGATTAGACTCAATGCGTGAAGAAATCTGTGGAGTAATACTTATAAGAGTAGCACCTTTGTTTCTTAAATCAGGAAGAATTTTCTGGAGAGCTACCTGCTCAGCACAACAGTAAGGTCACCATCTGCCCCGATAAAAACTAATAACAACAGGACCTCGGTCTATCAAGCTAGTCAAACAGATTGAATTTCCTTTGGCATTTGAAGCTTCAAAATCTGGAGCCATCTGTCCGACCTTAGCAAATTTTTCCACGACACCAGATTTACGAAGTTCTTCTATCGACCTTTCTGCTGCCGCTAAGAAATCAGGACCAAGCCTTGAAAGTGCATTGCTTTTTATTTCCTTCAGAGTGTCCTCAAGGACCATAGTGTCTATTCTCTTCCTAAAGCTTATATTGTGTTTTGAATCACCTAGAAGTTAACTGTCCTGAAGGCTGTGCACAGTAGGGACCTCAAACCGAAAGAGCATATGCACCCAAGAAACTCATTGCCCCGTCTAGCATTTTTATTGATCATCAACCTGTCTTTCACGCTCAGTTGCGTAGAAAGAGATTCTCGTGCAGGTAACCCCCAGTTGAGGGGGGTGTTGTTCGATTCAATCATGACTCTGACAGCAAATAGAGAAGCACTCTCACCCATCAAGAATCTGCATTGGGGGATAGATCCTCTGGATGCGATGGAAAGTTACCGCGACGAAGTTATTAATGCTGACACTGAAGAAAAACTTTTCTACGCACTTGAGAAAGTCAGTAATGCAAGAAATGACAGGCATCTGGAAATTTCTCTTGTGGAGAATGGAATACGACTCAAAGAATCTTCTGGCATCGCCGGAGGTGAAGAAACAGTCTATTCAACCCCCCTGAAAATTTTACCCGACTACAGTGATGCATCCGTCTATTTCGTAAGTGACCTATCAGGAAATCAGAATCATTTTTCTTCTGGGACTGTTGCCCCTGGAGAACGGATCATAGCCGTCAACCACATGCCCATAGAGCAGTACGAAAAGTCCGTTCGACCTTACCACCAATCTTCTTACAGGCCTAATTTCCGATGGCGGATGGCGGAAGGTATTACTGTAAAGACAGCGAACTTACCCCCCATTTTCTATGGAGACCATTTAGTCTTGGAACTCGAAAAGTTGGATGGATCTTCACACACAGTACAACTCCCTTATCTCCATCCAGACTCTATCCCTTGGCAAAATATCTCTGAGCCACAGTATCCTGGATTCAAGCTAGAACACTCCACTCCTACATACGACCTATATCTCCCGTTGGAAGGCCAAGGAACTGTTATCCTCACTTGGTATGGTTTCAGAGAGACTATGATTGCAGATGTAGATCAATTGATGGAAATGGCCCAGGATAATGCCTGGCTAGATTTCGATATAATAATAGATGGGACGCGTAGCAGAGGAGGTTCAGCTGGTGCTTACGCCATGCAACGGTTCAGTCCCAAACCTTTCAAAACCACCTTTGGAAATATACGTATCAGTGATGTGGTCCCTATTTTTACACAAGAGAAACGTGCCGAAGTTGAATCAGGAGGTAGTCTCGACTCCGGAGTTCCAGAAGCTATGGACGATGGTACTTGGCTGATGAACTGGCTAGAGAATGAAGTGGCCGACTCCGTTGACAGTGGAGCTACTTACAGTAACTCTGTCCCCTTCAAATTAGCCCATGCACCAAAAAATTCTGACGGAATTTTACAACCTGCACTTCAGCACTTCCGAGGCCGTATGGTCGCATTTTTTGTTCCTAGAAGAGGATCTCACCTAGATCAGTTTGCGGCAATCATTAAGGACAACTCCATTGGTTATATGATCGGAATGACAGCCGGAGGGTACAGTAACACCTGGGAATGGGAAGAAACTATTGGATTCCCAGGAACCGACCAACCTGTGATACAATTCATGTGGGACATCGGGCATACGATTCGACCTAACGGGGAGATCCTAGAAGGCAATCCTGCACTACCTGATGAATTATTTCTACTCACACGGCACAACTTTGACACCTACTATCAGGAACTCCTGCGAAAGGCTTTGGAGCATTTGAATGGTTGAATTGTCTCCAGATAAGAATCCTCACAATGTAGGAATTGTTTCTATCGCTTATGGTTATTATCGCAATTTATCTTTAGGATCCCGAATCCTCCTCTTTATGGTCTTGGGCAGTATTGGCGGAATTATGGTGGGCGAGCCTGCTAAGGCACTACAACCCTTAGGGGACTTATTCATAAAGCTACTTATCATGGCAGCAGTCCCTTTAATATTCTTCAATCTGTTGGCTGGAATGACGGGATTGGCCGACCTCAAAGCATTCCGGAGACTATTCCTGAAAATCATTGTTTTCTATGGAACAAGTACTGTCTTAGCGATGATGACTGGACTTTTCGTTATCTCCCTGATCAAGCCTGGAATAGGAATGGACTTAACCCAAAACATTAACTCAACCATGGAAGAACTCCCTAGTATCGCAAACATCCTGACTGGCCTATTCCCTGAAAATATTTTTGCGGCATTCGCTTCTGGTAACGTTTCGCAAATAGTCATGTTCTCAATTTTTCTCGGTATTGCAACCGTTTTATTGCCAGAGAAGAAACGTAAGACTCTATCTGAAGGATTCGCATTAGTAGCTGAGCTACTGCGAATGCTAGTTGATGTCATAATGCGCTTCGGACCTCTAGGTATTGGAGCTCTGGCCGCAGCTACTCTAGGTCAATATGGCTCTCAAATTTTTGGTCCACTCTCGCTTTTCATTCTGGGCATCTGGTTGGCTATGCTACTCATGACATTCACCTATTTAGTTCTCTTAAGAATATTTAGTGAGTACGCTCCATTGAATTTCCTGCAGAAGACTTTCGCCCTATGGGCGACGACAGCATCTACCTGTAGTAGTCTCGCCAGTCTTAGCGTAGCGTTTGAAATGGCTGAAGAAAAACTGAAAGTACCTCAAGATATCTATTCCTTTACCTTGCCTCTAGGTGCACAACTCAATAAAGACGGCACCGCCATCATTCTAGGGGGAACTCTCCTCTTTACAGCTCAGGCCGCGGGAATAGAATTTACGCCTGCAACACTATTTCCCATCCTGATAATGGGAGCAGTCTTGTCTATGGGGTCAGGAGGTATCCCTAGCGGAGGAGTGGTAGTATCCCTTGTATTCGTCCAAGCATTTGGTCTGCCTTTGGAAATTGCAGCCATGGTGACTGGGGTTTATCGCCTTCTCGACATGGCTAGTACAACGGTAAACGTAATGGGGGATATGGTGGGAACCTGTATTGTCTCTCACTCCGAATGCAATTTTTTCTGCAAGAGAACAACATGACTTCTAGTAGCCTTTCAGAATTCAGGAAACACTTTCCTGCCACATCTAAAGGGATTTTCACTGACGTAGCCCAAAGAGGGCTTATTCCTACTCCAGTACATGATTCGATTACCGATTACCTGACTAGTCGGACCGATCTTAGTTGGAACAAAGAAGAAGCCTTTAATATGGTTGAAGATACGAGAAATACATTTGCATCTTTCATTAACGCTACCCCTTCTGAAATAGCTTTCACTAAAAATGTCTCAGAAGGAATTAATCTGATCGCTGGGGCAGTCTCCTGGAACCCAGGAGACAAGGTCATCTTATGTCCAGACTTAGAACATCCCGCCAATGTCCTCCCTTGGTATAACGTCTGCAAGCTCCATGGCGTCGAAATCACAGCTGTGGATTCCTCAGGGGGTCACTTCGACCTAGACAGAATAGCTTCAGCTATAAATGAGCGAACAAGAGTTGTCTCAGTTTCAACAGTAAGTTTCTCACCAGGCTTTGTCACTGACGTAATTGGCTTAGCCGACATCTGTAGACAACGTGGAGTCCGCCTCCTTGTCGATGCTGCACAATCTGTTGGCATCTTACATACCGACGTTCAGAAACTCCAAGTGGACGCACTGGCCGTTGCAACACAAAAAGGCCTGCTGTCCTGTTACGGCTCTGGATTCCTTTACTGTTCTTCCGATTTTGCCGAAGAATTGCGACCGGCCACGCTCGCACGGTTTAGTGTCGCTGCTGAAGAGGGTAGTCATGAAACCACCTTGACCGACCAACAGTTCCAATATGCTCCGGCAGCTCGCAGATTTGATGGCGGCAATTACAATTATCTAGGTATCACAGGAGCTAGATCCTCCTTGAAATTACTTTCAGACATCGGCACACCAATAATCGAAACACACGTGCGGAGACTCTCGGCCAGGCTCGCTACTGGATTACTACAAATCGGATTACCTGTGTGTGGTGGGACACCTGGAAACCACCTGGGGCACATCATCGCTGTAGGCGTGAGTGGAGGTGGTAGGCATTATACTGCCCAAGACCCCGCGATGAATATTCTGCATGACAGGCTTGTAAAAAATGGAGTTCATCTTTCAATCAGGAAAGGGGTCCTGCGGTTTTCCCTACACGGCTATAACAACGAAGAAGACATCGACCAAATCATCGATATCGCAGCCTCGAATCGATAAACATTTAGCGTTTTTCAGGGACCGCAAGTGCAACCAGAGGAAATCAACCCCAAATATCTCCCAACGTAAATCCCTCTGGAAAAGGATCGTCGGGATCTAGAACATACTCAGCGAACCCAGTGATCCAAGCAGTCCCGCTCAAGCTGGGAACCACGGCCTTATATTCACCCACTTCTGTCTCACGAAGTAATCTACCTGTAAAAACAGTCCCCAGTGGTCCCTCATGATGAAAATCCTCACCTAAACCAAGTACACCTTTCGCGTGTAAAACAGCCATTTTAGCACAAGTCCCCGTTCCACAAGGGGAACGGTCTAAGGCCCCAGTCCACGTACTCGGATTGTTCCAATCCAGAATACCTGTCGAAACGACAACGGCATTCTTCACTCGCCCCTCAACCTTGTCTGAACTTCCAGAAAGTTGGGAGATAGAAATACCCTCAATAGCTGAGTTCTCTGGGTGGCACACAGGCAATTGCTCGCTAGCAGCCACTTTTATCATTTCACCTATTCTAGCTATGTCACAACCCTCTCTGAGATCCAACGATAACCCCACGTCTTTTGCATCAGCTATCACATAGAACATCCCGCCATAAGCAACGTCAACACGCAATTTGCCGATCTCTGGTACGTCTATTTCTTTGTCCAGATGTACTGCAAAACAGGGTACATTCTCAAAAGTTACTTTTTCCACTTTTCCATTTCCGACCGCTGCCGCCACTGAAACCAGACCCCCCGGAGTCTCCAGGCAAAGATGGGTCACTGGTTCTTCGACGTCCACCATTCCTGTCTCCACCAGAGCAGTTACAACACAAATAGTATTAGTTCCCGACATCGGAGGATACTCGACCTGCTCCATGATGACGAATCCAGCGTCTGCTTCCTCGCAAGTCGGTGGCAAAAGTACATTACAGTTGGCCGCAGGATAACCGCGTGGTTCCCTGAGCATCATCTTTCTCAATCCATCAAGATGTGCTTCCAAATATTGCATCTTTTCAAACATATTAGTGCCCGGAACATCTGGAATTCCACCAACAATGACCCTGCCTGGTTCACCACATGCATGAAGATCAACTGCTTCAACTCTTTTAATGAAGCGCATAAACAATCCGTCCTCGCTTAGCCGTTTGCCATCCACTGAGACTTAATCGATTGAAAAACAGACCTCTTCGAATAGACAAAAGCCAGCCTCTCCTCTATAACACGAGGAGAGACCGGCTATTTTAAACGTTATATTTTTTGCTTAAATGTTAACAGGACTTACAATTGTCATTATTGATAGCACCCAAACTCACCAATAACGCAACGGTCTCTGGATAAGGTGACACTCTTGAAACTGGACCATTAGCCATATCAGCTGTAGTTTGTCCAGCTCTGCTCAGCACTTTCACGTCAGCACCCTGATCAATCAGATAAAGAACTAAATCGTTGTCCCCTCTCGAAGCTGCATGGTGAAGAGCCGTGTAGCCGTTAAAGTCCCTTTGGTCCACCGGAACACCCAGTTCTTCTATAAGGTACCTAACAGAGGGCAGCCAACCATTGGGTGCATGCTTATGTGCATTACCGGCATACCCTTCTCCATAGCCCACTCCAGCTGCAGCATGGATAGGATACACCCCAGGACCTCCAACCGGAACGGCTGGCACGCCAGAAGCGTCTTCTTTTGCAGCAGAATCATCATAGGGATCAGCCGAGCGAACAAGATTT
>DUCW01000112.1 GCA_012959595.1 Gemmatimonadota bacterium | reverse complement strand
GAGCTCCAGCGACCCTGCTCCTCAAATGGCAGATGATGCAATCCCGGATGACGTGGGCAGACCTGCCCCTCTTCCGAGTCGCCCCCCAATTCCGACCTCACCTTTGCTTCCAGTTCTTACAGTTAACTCCGGCGAAATATTCCACATCCTAGAAGCACTTTCGCTCTTCTCGATTAGTTGGGAGTTCAACTCCAACATCAAGGTTTTTCTGGGGTCCGTGCCACCTCCAAGAAAATAAATAGTCGTTGGTTCACTCAGAAGCATGGGCCCACCCCTGAGCAACTGGGGTGACAGGGCACTGCCTCGGGAAACAACCGTAAGATTCATACGCCAGAAATTATTGAATCTTGCATTAGCAGAAATGACTCGGCTCAAGCCCGTCCGGTTTCTCCCGAAATCAAAACTTTCCGACATTGACCCATTGACCTGTACTTCCCTGAACGGCCCGAGTTGCTCGTTCCTAAAGTAACCGATAAATCCCCATGCACCCATCATGTCCGCAAGTGTTTGGTAGCCGAGGTCATTTGTTTCAAATCCTGGGCTTCTAGCAAACAATCCGCCTCCACCTTTCCAGTATCCGCCTCCCATTTTACTGACACTCATATTCACATTCCAACCGTTGAGCATTTCAAGGGTGGGATCAAATGCTACGTGGTCTACATCCGGTCTCTGATAATACCTGGATGACCTTCTCTGAGTTTCACTTATCGCTGACGCTGTTCCCCTAACAGTGGATGCCAGCCAAAGATTCGAGACCTCCCATTTTTCTGAAAGGAATTTATGCCTGAAGTCGATACCCCCTGCGTAGGCCGCAGAGTGTAGCTCCACAAAGCTGGCTCCAGCCTCCTCCCTGTTCACGCTTGTTGCAATCAAGCCGATCGCTGATCTTCCCTGCCTAAAATCTTTTTGTACCCTAAGGATGCCATAATTGGTAGTAGGCTCTATTCCTACTTCCCTGGTGGCTGCCAGCCCAACATCACTTTGTACCAGGGCCTTCTCTGATCCGGTCACCGCGTTGAATATGCCTATTGACCACCCACTTCTAGTCTTACCTGAAATCTTTCCGGCTCCAAGGATCGAAACATTTGGGTCCGCAGACCAATATTTGCCAAACTTTCCAGGGTTACCAGTCGGCGCAGCCCCTATCCTTCTAGAGTAGAACAATGATTGTTTATCCTCGGGACTAGTACCTAAAGAAATGTTGAATATTGACGATCCTTCCGAAAACAAGGGCCTTTTGTCCGCAAAATAAGATTCATAGGAAGTCAGGTTCATAACTCCAGGATCCGCTTCCACTTGACCAAAATCTGGATTTATGGCCACATCCAAAGTTAAGTCAGATGTCAATCCGTACTTCAAGTCCAACCCTACTCCACCACCGAAGTCATTTTTCTTGTAAAACGGGTCGTTACTGTCTCCTGGCTGCCTTCTGAGGTTCCCCGTGGAATAAATCTGGCCTTCCATGCGGGTATCTTTATTCTCTTCAAGATCAAGTCCCGTCAGATTTCCGAACCGTGACACTACTGCAAGATCCTTCAGTGAAGGTGGCGACCACGCTGCCATTTCTCCATTCCGAGACATACTCCTGAGAAAATTGAGTCCCCAGGACTGATCACCACCTGTGGCATAGCGTAGCTGGGAAAAGGGTATCTTGAATTCCGCACTCCACCCAGCGTCATCCTGAGCTACCTCAACATCCCAAACCGCATCCCAGGTATTATCACTTTCAATATCACCATGAAAATACTGGTCATTCTGCACTCCGACTGGATTTACCATAAACATGAATGCAGTTCGCCTGTCTTTGAAGGAGTCAAAAGCGACACCAATCAAATCATTTTCTGCCTCATCTGAGCCATCTCTACTCGAGTATCGGCCAGTAATTGCTGACGGATCGCGCTCATAAGCCCTGATAGCGACATACAATGCGGTCTCGTCGTATACAACCCACGCTTCTGTTTTTTCAGTAGCCGGCTTCCCCTCGGTGGGTCGGAATTGGAGAAAGTCAGTTGCTTTTTCTGCAAGGACCCAGGCGTTCTCCGATATCACGCCGTCCATTATTATGGTTCCAGGATCGACCTTCATGGCACTTATTGATCTCCTGGACTCTTGGATCAGTGCTTCCTGGCCGACCAAGTTGACTGATGTCATACAAAGAAGGGAAAGGGTTGTTATTAGTGGTTTGACTGATAGCATGATCTCTTAAGGGCTCAGGGTGAATACCATGACGGATTGATCCTCCTAAGGTTATACTTGAATTAGGAAGAAAGTGTTGCATCATCACCGAGCTATTCGGCTTGGAACGTTTTTCCAGTAAGACAAGTATCTATTATGGGATACAATTGATCTCGAACTAAAGGTGGATGAAACGGTGTTCATAAAAGCTATTACGGTATATGCCTCAGCCCTTACCATCTGTATCTCTCCGTCCCTTCAGGGGCAGGAAAGATCGCAAGGCGAGACCGAGACTGACCCTCATTCTAACCATGTAATAAACGTGCAGGTTGAGGATGGGCCCAAACAGATCAAAGTATCATTTGGTGAAAGAGGCCTTTTGTCCTGGATCTCTACGGTCGTCGGTCTGGTGGACACTCTCGAAGGTAAATCCCTGGGCTTCTTGGAAGATGACTGCTTGGATACCCACATAGGGGAAGACCTGATCATCGGCGAAGATACAGAAATAAATTGTAACATATTGATGATTGACGGTGACCTCACAGTTAATGGGATTGTCCATGGTGATGTGGCACTCATCAACGGAGACTTATCTGTTGAAGGAGATGGGCGGGTCACTGGGAGAATACGGTCCATAGGTGGTAGGGGCACTGGCACCCATAGCAGTGCCGGAGACACCGTTGGCCTAGATTCAAGCCATTCTCACCAAGTAGGACTCAATATAACAAAAGGTTTTAATATGGGTTGGGGAGGGGGGGTTATAAAACTGGTTGCAGTATTTGGTCAGGTTCTAGCGTTATTGCTGCTCGGCCTCGTCGGAAGTTTTCTGCTAAAGCTGGGGGGTAGTTATGTGGAAGATCTAAGCACAATCGTCGAGAAGAAGACAGGCAGAACAATACTCGTCGGCCTACTAGTTGCCGTCCTCATGGCGCCTGTATTCTTACTAGGTGTTGTAGCACTGGCGATTTCGATAGTAGGCATTCCTCTTATATTACTCTGGATACTAGTGCTGCCGGCAGCACTAAGTTTGACTTGGCTTTTAGGGATACTACTCGTGTCTAAATGGTTGGGAAATGAAATCCTTACTCGTGGGCCCAGGTTTCTTCAAGATCGGCTCTCGCCTGGCAAGCTATATCATACTGTGCCCATCGGGTTGGTTGGGCTTGGGGCCCCTTTGATGTTGGCATCTCTTTTTTCCATAGTTCCTGGAACTGGGGCCTTAAGCGTAGTACTAGTAGTTATTGGAATAACACTTCAAGTCCTAACACCTCTGGTGGGTATGGGAGCAACATTTCTATTGATCAAACGAAGGATAATTTAGCCTAAAAAAAGGATTATATCGATGAAAGACAGTACGGTTTCTGCACTAATAGTAGGAGGACTTATTGGGGGAGCTATCCTGATGTCGGATAGCAAGAGTGTCCATATGGTCGGCCCCAATATCATGCAGCAAGGCCATGAAATCCGGATGCTTAGGCGTGGCGGTCATGGTGAACAAATCCGGATGCTTAGGCGTGGCGGTGATGGTGAACAAATACATTTGGAAATGATGGATCTCAGGGGCGGTGAAGCAGATTTTGAATTTGAGGGAACTATCAGCGAACTGAAAAACCTAGATTTAGAGAGTTTTGATGAGGAGCTTCAAGAAAC
>DUCW01000111.1 GCA_012959595.1 Gemmatimonadota bacterium | reverse complement strand
CCTCGAACACCACACGCTCTTCAATTAAGGTTGACTGGGCAGCTATCTGTGCTTCCTTGATGAATACCTGCGGAACTCCCTGAGCATCCTGTATGTAGTAACTTCGACCATTACCCCACAATGCAATGTCTGAAAGAAGATCACGATCCGCTTCTTCTCCGACAGCTACAGACGATACCGTTATTTCCTCATCAGCCATCCTGGTCACTAGTCCTTCATAATCATCTGCATAAGTCTTGCCATCAGAAAGCAACACTACATGGCGAACTTCAGCCTCACTTTCAGTCAGGATTTCGAAGGCTTTGTCTAGGGCTGGATAGATATTCGTCTGAGATCCAGCGATTATCTGACTAATGGATTGATTTATTCTAGATTCTTCCGATGCCAGCTGCAGTGGAACGGCCACATAAGGAGTGTCGTCAAAAGTCACAACACCGAACCTATGTCTGTCATCCATAATTCCCAAAGCGGCCTTGGCCGCTTCTTTCGATAATTCGAGTTTTGCTCCAACCATGCTATATGATTTGTCTAATACTATCACAAGAGCCAAATCTTTCCGTTCTTCTTCAACCTCGAACCAGATTGGCAATACCTCCTCTATCTTCGATCCCGAATAACCTTCTTTGCCATAGCTAGACTCACCAGCAGCAAACACCAGGCCTCCCCCGAAATCTCTTACATACCGCAAAACTGCGTCCATCTGAGTTGGCCCCAAATCTTCCGGTGACACATCGCTCAAAAAAATAAGGTCGAAAAGCTCTAGTTCTAGTTGGCTCTCGGGTAAATTGGCCGGTGTGGACAACACCACTTCTATACTCTCCATCTCCAGTGCTTCACTCAGGTAGTGTGCACTTTCGGAACGTCCCTCCACATACAAAATCCGTGGTTGATCTTTAACCACCACTGATCGGTCTAAACGATTGTTTTCTAGGGTTCCATCCGATTGGCTGTCAATCCTCGCAGATATGGTAGTGGCTCCAGATCTTTCAACTATGGTTTCAAATAGTAAAGGATTTAATCCTTCTTCGAGTGTCACGAATTTTTCTACGGTTGGTTGACTGCCAACCATCAGTTCAATCACAGCATCTTTCTCAGTCCGGCTGTATATTTGAACTTCCACTATAATAGGCTCTCCTTGCCGTATCTCTTCTGGAAGCTCCAGAGACTCCATCCAACTATCGTTGCCTCCAACTACTGACGCTGGAATAGTGAAAATTCTAACGCCCTTCTCTCTAGCCTCCATCACTACATCTAAATCTTCACCAGCATTCGCATTTCCGTCCGTAAATAGTACTAGACGCTTCAAGTAAGACGGTTGGAAACTGTTCATAGCCTGTCTTAGACCTGCACCTATGTCAGTGATGCTCTGGTTTATAGAATTGGCCGATCCGTCCATTGACACTTCCACGGAAGCGATCTGATCTGGAGAACTTAAAGTCTGGCTTGATCCAGCAAACACAACGAAAGCGGAATGCTCTGGCTTTCTCTCACCGTCGACTCTAGAGATCCAATCTATAGCACTCCTAATAAAAGTCGGTTCTATACTTCCAGATACATCAATAGCATATACGGTGGAAAGCCATTGGACAGACCTATGCCAAGTGGGTTGCATCAAAGCCAATAACAACGAAAAAATCAAACAAATTCTAATTACACCCAGAATTTTCAGGTGGTGTGCACCAATTTTGACTCTCGTCATAGATCCTATCTTCCAGATCATTGGGAGGAATATCACTGCCAACAATGGCCAGTATTGTTCGAAAGACACACTCATACGGTTATCCTTCGATGATAAGTGACCCACTCTAGGGTGACCAAAAATAATGCCATCAATACCAATAACTTCCAAAGAATGGGCTTGACCTCTCCACCTAGTCCATCGCTAGAGTCCAGACTCATCCCAGTAGCAGTTTCTGTATTAAGGTCTGATCTATTGACTAAGGTATACTCGAGATTTGTAAGATTAACAGGTACCCAAAATCTATCGACCCCTTGATGGACCGAATATAAATTAGGAGCTGTGGCAAGAAACATCGTTGTGCCGTCAAAATAACTGGTTTCAACAGAGACTCCTTCTAGGTCTACTACTGTTGCATTTGCTAAAGGGATTCTTACTCTTCCTGGGCTCGAAACATTCGGCAGATCATTCTCTAACGCCCATTCTATACTATTACTTAGAAATATCGGAAAAGCTGGCTGAAGAGGGAAATTCGACCCTTCCAAAGAAAATCCAATTTGGACTTCCTTGGTATCAAAATCCTTTACAACCAAAAGAGGATTTTGGGCATCACCCCATAGAATTTGACTATTTTCATCCAAGAAAGATGGATTCGAAACCTGGCCTATCCTTAAATCAGATAGAGTGACACCCCTAAGAACTGGATGGCGTTCGAGTGAGTTCAATGTCACAATATTCTGATTAAATATCTGTGGTAATGAAGCTTCTGCAGAGAGGAAAGTTAATGTCGGCTTGGAAGGGAGAACCTCAGGATCGAAACGATCAAAAATATAAAGGTCCGTTGAAATTCCAGGGTCATAATATTCCGGTTCCATAAGTAACAAATTGACATTGGACATAGCTTCCAAGGCAGTCTCTAGATACAGATTTCCTGATGTGACCAAAGTAACCGTGTATTTGGAACTTGAAGGCATTATTACATATGCGAGATCATCTTCAGCAAATGCATCCCTTACACTAGTAACCGAAACACGCAATGGCCCTCCGCCAAAACCGGAAAGGTCAATGTCACTCAGGCCCGATCTGCCCGGGTCAAGGGTTAGAGATACTCTGGTGTTGACGTCCCCGAGGCCACTCACTCGGATCGACACTTCTTTAGTGGTAAGTGAGCCGTTCGTTACCTGAACTAATCCTCGAGGACTTGCGGACAATCCGCTGAGCCCAGGATTAATACTGAGGCTTGTAATTCCCACATTTTCGGCTGGTTCAAAAACGGAAATGATCTCTATTCCAGGAGGAACATCAATGGATGAGACCCCATCCGAAATAAACATTGTGCGAGCTTCATTTACAGTAAATACTGGAAAATGCACATTGTTACCAAAAGACACTTCCAGTTCTTCCAGAACCTCTAGTGCTTCCCATTTATTCGTCGTCGTCCTAGAAACCAATTGGCCCGAAGTGTCTAGAATCAAGAATTCTGCACTCGGATGGGCCTCCGTAAGAAAGCTCCTAGCTACCCTCACGGCGCGATCCCAACGTGTAGAACCATCTGCCGTAAAAGTGGCCATAGTACCTGAGTTGTCCAAAATCATAGTGACATTTTCAATCTCAGATTTTTCTGAAGAGAACAACTCTGGAGCCCCGGAAGCTGTAGTGAGGAGTATTGCTATAGTGAGGGCCATGATTAATGACAAAAGCCATCTCAATCTATCTATGAAAGAGCTCTTCTTTCGCTCGCTTAGTAAGCGAGTCCAAAATATAGAGGATGACACCACCACCGTCGGTGGTGGTGGTTTGATCCAATAAAGAATCCCAATGGCCAGCAGACTGACTGTGGTCAACGCACCAATAAACACAGGATTCGCTACGAAAAGGTTCATTTCAGAAACCTTCCCTGCCGGAATACCTGCAGGATCAGGTCTTCAAAAGGTGTTTCGGTAGACGTAGTGACATAACCCCATCCATTTTTTTTGCAATAATCCTCCAATGCCTCCGAATGAGCATCGAATACTTTTCGATAGGCCTTCATCAGTGAAGGTGTAATTTTCACTCGTTCGACATTTCCCAGTTCCGCATCCTTCAGCATCACTTCATCTGGTAAATTAGGGTCTCTCTCTTCGGTTTCATAAAGATGTACGGCAAGCAAATCCTTGCCAAAATGCCTCAAC
>DUCW01000110.1:3350-3852 GCA_012959595.1 Gemmatimonadota bacterium | reverse complement strand
CTCAGTGACAAAGGGGCTAAGGAAAGATACGGCAATACACTTCCAGCAACTGTCCAAGAACGATTAGATCGCGAACTAGAGACTATCATAAAAACTGGGTATTCCGGCTATTTTCTCATCACTTGGGATTTTGTTGATTGGGCAAAAACTCAGGGCATTCCAGTGGGTCCAGGAAGAGGATCTGCTGCCGGATCCATAGTTTCCTATTCGTTGGGTATAACCAATGTCGACCCATTAAAATTCGACCTACTTTTTGAGAGATTCCTCAATCCTGACCGTATTTCAATGCCCGATATTGACATCGACTTTTGTTATGAAAGACGAACAGAAGTAATCGACTACGTTAAAGAAAAATATGGCACTGATGCTGTTGGTCAGATTATAACCTTTGGAACAATGAAGTCCCGTGCAGTCATTCGAGATGTGGGCAGAGTACTCGGATTTGAAGTTTCCGAAATAGACAAAATAGCCAAGATGATCCCGAACACTCCAGGGCAATCTT
>DUCW01000110.1:0-3340 GCA_012959595.1 Gemmatimonadota bacterium | reverse complement strand
AGCTCTGAAAAAAATTAAAGGTATTAAACAAGTCTATCAAAATGGTGGCCGCCACAAGCAACTCTTTGATTATTCTATGACTCTAGAGGGACTTTCAAGGCATTCATCAGTCCATGCCGCCGGAGTGGTTATCGCTCCGGGACCTTTGGACAACTATGTCCCCGTATGCACCCAGGGCACTCGTGCGAGTGGGAATGGCGGAGCCTCCAAGCCAGTTCAGGTCACCCAATATGACATGAACTGCCTAGAAGATGCAGGCATGCTCAAAATGGATTTCCTTGGATTAAAAACTCTAACCGTGATCAATGATACAGTAGAAGCGATAAAAACCAGAGTCGATACGCTACAACATCCTGATACCGGACAAAACTATACTTCAATCGACCAAATCCCACTAGATGACCCTGCCGTCTACAAAATGCTATCAAATGGAGGCACCTCGGGGGTTTTTCAATTCGAATCGAATCTTGCAATAGATAAACTGAAAGCCATGCGATGTGACCAGTTTAACGATTTAGTAGCTACCAATGCACTCATCCGACCCGGACCCCTTGATTCAGGAATGACAGACAGCTACATCCGAAGAAAAATCGGACAGGAAGAGGTTGCCTACGACCATCCAGATCTGCAGCCGATTCTTGAATCTACTTATGGCATCATAGTATACCAGGAACAGGTAATGCGTATTGCCAACGTGATTTCAGGCTATAATCTCGCTGAAGCTGATGTTCTTAGAAAGGCAATGGGCAAGAAAATTGCAAGACTGATTAGAAAAGAGTTGAAAGAATTTGTAAAAAGAGCAGTTGCAAGAGGAATAGACAGTAATATCGCAAAGAACTTAGCCGAACAAATAGAGACATTCGGAAGATACGGATTTAATTTATCCCACTCGGTAGCGTACTCTCTTCTTTCCTATCAGACTGCATGGCTCAAAGCCCACTATCCATCTGAATTCATGGCAGCCATTCTTTCCTCTGTCGTCTCCAATACAGATGATGTAGTCAAGTATATAGCTGAATGCAGAGAAATGGATCAATACTTGTCAGGACTGAACCAACCTATCGAAGTTCTTCCCCCAGATATAAATGAATCAGGATGGAAATTTACTGCGATGGGAAAGAGTCAGATCCGCTTTGGGTTAGGAGCAGTTCGAGGGGTTGGAACCTCAGCTGTGAAAGCTCTGATTCAAGCACGTGAATCAAGTGGCACATTTAAAACTATGTTTGATTTCTTAGAACGAGTGGACCTCCGAGCACTCAACAAACGTGCGGTTGAGGCCCTTCTCAGTGCTGGAGCCATGGATTCTTTTGGACATCGAGCTCAACTGCTGGCCGGACTAGATGTAGCCTACGCAGAAGTTAATGCTCGCAACGCCGAGATTGTCTCTGGACAAGAGTCTCTGTTCGGTCAAAGTGAAGACGCTCTGCAACGTGAAGATCCCAGCCTTCCAGAAATTCCAGAATGGTCAGCACAAGAACGATTGACGAGAGAAAAGGAAGCACTGGGATTCTTTATCTCTGGACATCCACTGGATCGTTACCGACACCTCATGGAAAACTTCCGGATAAATACAAGCAACATCAAGAATCATCCCGGTCTATCGGTAGAAATTCCGTGTGTTGTCACCAAGGTAGATAAAAGAATTTCACGAAGAGACAACTCCGAATGGGCAAAAATCACAGTGGAAGATTTCCAGGGAACAGCGGACGTGCTGGCCTTCAAGGACAATTGGCTCAAAACTCGGGAAATGCTCACCCAAGACTCTGCTGTCATACTGAAAGGTAAGATAAGTAACCGGGAACGTGATGAAGAGAATCCACCTATGTTTCTGGATGAAGTAGTCTCCATGGATGAGCTACCCAACAGTGGCCAAATGACTGTTGAGATCAACTTGCAGAAAAACAGTGGATTGGTTGAAGAAACATTGTCACAGATCAAAGAAACTCTGATTAATCACCCCGGAAATGCTCCTTTAGAGCTTTGGCTAAACGACCAAGATAATGGGGTTCCGATTCGAATGAGATCTCGAACACTTTACGTAGACCCGAACCCCGAGACTCTGGAAGAGTTAGGAGAATTATTTGGCAGGCCCCAAGTACGACTGGTCAAATCACCGAAGACCACTGGATTTTAGAACTGTTTCAAAAATGGTAAATATCTTGATGCTCGATGATGCTGCCATCAGAGAACTAACCGAACAGGAGAGGTATCAATTCCCCATTCAAAATTAGGAGTGAAAGCAATCTGTGTATAATCTTGAGGAAGGAGTGCCAGTAGAGAGACATACAGAGCAATCTATACGCAGGTTCTCCGAGTCAGTCCTAGAATCCCTGGGAGCTACCGAAGAAGAGGCTAAAATAACCGCTGATGGAATTGTGACTGCCTCACTCTGGTGGCATCCGGGACAAGGGCAAGGACTAGAGAAACTCTTTCGTTACAAACGGCGCATCCTGAACGGTGGTATCAGGCCAAAAGCACCCATGGTTTGGTTAAGGGATGAAGGATCCATTGCTTTGCTAGATGCCCAAAAAGGACTGGGTTATGTATCAGCTAATAAGGCAATGGAAAAAGCACTCTACAAAGCCAAGGACACGGGAATATCAATGGTCAGCGTATGTCACAGCAACCATTTTGGAATCGCTGGATATCACGCAAAATGGGCAGCTGATGCCGGTATGATTGGAATCGCAATGACTAATGCCGGGGCTGAAATGGCCCCTTGGGGTTCTGTTATTCCCATTTTAGGAACAAACCCGTGGGGTATTGCTGTACCACGACCAAATGGAAAAAATCCCATTGTCCTAGACATGGCCCTTACTCAATCAGGAAAAGGCATGATGCGCTGGTATGAACGTCAGGGATCATCCATGCCAAAATCCTGGGCATTAACTGTATCAGGTCGGACCACTGAAGATCCCAAAGCCGCTGACAGTGGAGTACTGCTACCTATGGGAGATTACAAAGGTTACGGACTCAGTCTAATTACAGATATTCTCACGGGGGTACTAACTGGCTCTCTGTTCGGATCACAAGTTTTTCGGGATGATACCAACTTCGACGTAGCCCACACTCTGATTGCGATCAATATAGAATCTTTCATGGAGAAAACGATCTTCGGCCAGCGCCTTGAACTCTTACTAACTGACGTTCTCAATGTAACTCCAATAGACTCGGAGCTTCCAGTGCAACTACCCGGAGAAGCAGAGCAGCTGAGAGCACTGAAGAGAAGAGTTGAAGGGATACCAGTTGATAAGCAGACCGTCAAAGGGCTTAGAGCATTGGCGGACGAATTGAGCATACCCTTCCTATTAGAGCAGGCAAAATAAGGAGTCCTCATGAC
>DUCW01000109.1:21124-23388 GCA_012959595.1 Gemmatimonadota bacterium | reverse complement strand
CTCGACAGATTCAGAGTTGATATAGAAGGCTCACGGCTTTCTTCAGGGGGGTTCGTACCTTTCTGAACAGAGTTGTGGGCCTTTTGTCATATCTCTTGGGATTGGGGACTTGACCGCTCATGGACCATAGGTGAGACTAAAGTATAAATAAATCTAGCCTAATTGACTGCAATATTTAGCCTGGAAAAGATCGGCATCAACAAAATTAGTATGAAGTATACCTTATTCTCAATTCTCACTGCTGTTTCACTATCTCCTGTGGTCTCAGTTGCTCAAGAGTCCTTGGTTACCGATCGTCCAGACTTTGTGGAGTCGAGTTCCGTTGTCACTCCAGGTGTGTTGCAAGTAGAAGGTTCTTTCGCTAGGGATCGAACAAGACTTGAAAATGGAAATATAGAAAACTGGAGTACTCCGTTTCTGTTTAGGTTAGGAATATTTTCTAATGTCGAGGCAAGGTTGGAGTCAGATTGGTACACCAGAACGAAAGATGGGTTGCAGGATCGTTCGGCTTCCAGGGGCGGTATATCGGATATGTCTATCGGCATCAAGTGGGCTTTTTCAGAGGGTGACGAAGATGTTGGGAGACCTGCCATGGCAGCGTTACTACACACCGATCTTCCGACAGGATCACAAGAATTCAAAGGGACCGGAGTCAGGCCTTCGTTGCGTGTCTCAGCAGAATGGAGTGTCCGTATGCCTTGGGAAGACCCAAATACTGGTGATGGCATGGGAGATTGGGGTGTGGGAATCATGCCGGGTGTGATGATCGACAGAAACGAAATGGATGAATCCTACTACTCGGGAATCTTTGGTTTTGTAATCAGCAAAGGGATATTCATACCAGAGTTGAGAGCCTTCACTGAGATCGCTTTTGAGCAGATTCAGTCGGTTCAAAACGGTGGTAGCTTGGGTTTCATCCAGGCGGGCGGTACCTATCTGCTTAATCCAAGCTGGCAGTTGGATGCGGCCTTTGCGGTAGGGATTACTGAAAATGCATCTGATTTGGGATTTACTATCGGTCTTTCAGGTTTCATAGCAGGCAGGTGAGGTTCCCGAGATCTCTGGGTGGAACTCAAGAGCCGATAAATGTTTTTGTAGACTTCAGTGCACTATCCATGTCTTCCCATAGGTCTTCAACATCTTCAATACCTACACTCATTCGAACAAAACCAGGAACAATACCTAGCTCAGTCCGAACTTCTTCTGGCATAAGCATATGGCTCGTGTTGAAGGGGCATTCGGCCAGACTTTCCACTCCACCCAGGCTGGTAGCTTCGAATACGAATTCAAGACAACGCAGATAGTGCAGGGCTGCTTCATTACCACCTTTGACCACGTAGGAAAGCATGCCACTTCCTTTGGGTATTATGCGTTGTGCTACCCCATAGTCTGGATAGTCAGGCAGGGAGCAATGGTTAACGCTTTCGATCATAGGATGAACGGTAAGTCTTTTTGCGAGTTCAGCAGCATTTTGAGCATGAGTTGGCATTCGGACATGTAAGGTCTTAATACCTCTTTCCAGCAAGTAGCACATATGGGGATCTGCAGCCCCTCCCATAGTGATTTTCTTACTGAAAATTTCCGAGATTAGCTCTTTGGTCCCGACCACTAACCCACCGATTAAATCAGAATGTCCTCCCAGATATTTAGAAGCGGAATGTATCACCAGATCAAAACCCATCGAAATGGGGTTGCAAGCCCATGGGCTTGCAAAGGTATTGTCACAAATTGCAATCACATTGTGCTTCTTAGCGATCGCTGCCATGGCTTCTAGGTCGCATACTTTCAGAACAGGGTTAGTTATGGTCTCGACGTATAGAAGCTTTGTAGTCTTTGTGATTGCTGCTTCATAGGAATCGGGATTCCGGATGTCGGCCATGGTCGTTTCTATACCAAACCGAGGGAAATCTTCCGTAATTAATCCATAAGCTCCTCCATACATATCGGCACTTCCAACCATATGATCTCCCTTTGAGAGCAGAGCAAGGAGTGTTGTTGAGATGGCCGACATTCCGCTATCAAACATCTCACCGTCTTCTGCAGATTCGAGTGTTGCGACTTTCGATGATACGGCTTCAGAGTTGACACTAGATATGCGACTATAAAGGAGTGTATGTTGGGCTCCTTCTTCCCAACCCCGGTAGATGTCATCGGTAAGCTCATAGGTTGAGCTATTGAAAACAGGAGTCACCGCTGATCCCTCAATATGATGGGTTCCCGACCAGACCGCTTTCGTCCCGAACCTTTTACCAGAGCATTTTTTT
>DUCW01000109.1:17229-21114 GCA_012959595.1 Gemmatimonadota bacterium | reverse complement strand
AACGAGGATCTCCGCTAATTATACCTCCCATTTTTTTTTCATAGGTATCCTTACAATTTCAGCCGAGTTCCTGTGAGTGCTTGCCAAGTATACTGTTAGAAAGTTTTTTGAGTGACGAGAATCTTCTATGAAGTCTCATAAAGTTGGTAACTCATGAACATTGGTATTTGAAGACCAAAATAACCAGTAGCTGTTTACTGAAGTCAATCTTTTCCTTTGATCTTCTCTTTTAACCCTTCTGCTATGGTGAAGGTTAGGATTGGGCGGTATTTTCTACTCTCATAACAATATTCTCTTTCCCAGAGGAGGTACTGAAATGAAGCTCTCCCGGCGTGATGCAATTCGAGTTTCTGGAACAGCAGTTGCGGGCTTGTCTATTGGGATGGCCAAGCCTAATGATATAGTAGCGGAAACGAACCTTCAGCAGGAGTGGCCTGATCATTTGGTTGAGGGAAATCTTCGACAGCGGGCGAATTTACCTCTTAACTCAGATGGATCCGCTCCCGAGCATCTTCCTGAAGCAGCGGGCGAAATAACTGGTACTATCTGGCGTTATACTCAAGGTCAGCCACCAGATATTGAATATGATTACCGTAAAATGGCTATTAGGCTGGATTCTAGGGGACTAGCAAGGTTGGGTGGTACCTTCCGCTTTAGTGATCTCGAGGTTCTTCCTCAGAGGTCATACACTACCTTACTTCAGTGTGGTGCACCGCAACCAACTGGTATAGTCAAATGGACAGGTGTTCGGTTTAGCGACTTTGCTGAAATGATCGGAGTCCAGCCGCCAGCTCATTACTGCAGGATCATCTCTCACGATGGTTACTGGATAGATGAAGAAATGCCTACCATGATGAACTCCCAGGTAATGTTGGCTTGGTTGTTGAACGATGAACCAATTCCACCGATAAATGGGGCTCCCCTGCGTTTGGTAATTCCATTCCGCTACGGAGCGAGAAGTCTTAAGGCGATCTCTGAGATCACTTTTGGCTCCCCAGGTCTACCGATGAGAGGGCCACCGAGTAGGGGTTAAGTATAATTCGAGCAGTGTGTGTCCTAAATCTAGGAGAGAAATAATGAAAGAAATGTTAAGGAACCCTTTCAGGGTGAGTGCGGTGTTTGTCTTTCTGATTATGGGGATTGGAACGACCACACTGACCTCCCAGACTATTCCAGCTGATGAAGAAGGATCTGTGGCTAGGCTTGATGGTTCGCCACGTCACGGGGAATGGCTTACTTACGATGCTGGAGATGGCGATATGGTTCGAGCTTGGGTGACTTATCCAGAGCGGAGTGGTCCTGCTCCGGTAGTAGTCGTGATACACGAAATTTACGGTTTGACCGATTGGATCAGAGGTGTGGCGGATCAACTTTCGAGAGATGGATTTATAGCCGTGGCACCGGATCTTCTTGATGGCCATGGTCCGAATGGGGGCGGGTCTGATTCAATGGATCGTCAGGAAGTTGTAGCTACCATACGCACTTTGGATAGAGTGGACGTTAACAGACGTCTAAAGGCGGCAGCTGACTTTGGTACTGGGTTGCCTAGTGCTACAGATAGAGTTGGTGTGGTCGGTTACTGCTGGGGAGGCAGTTCCAGCTTCTTGTTTGCTGTGGACAACACAGGCCTGGACGCTGCTGTAGTTTATTATGGCTCTTCCCCTGAAATGGGGTTTGAATCGATAAGTGCTCCTATCCTGGGTCTTTATGGAGGTAATGATGAGAGGGTTAATTCTACCATCAACCGAGCCGAAGTGGCTATGTCCAGGCTGAACAAAATGTTCATTCCCAATATTTTCGAAGGTGCAGGCCATGGTTTTTTGCGCAATCAAACCGGCCAGGATGGAGCAAATATGCACGCGACTGAAGAAGCGTGGCCGCTCACCATAGATTTTTTTAGGAGACATTTGGAATCTTGAGTTTTCCTTTAGTCATTTTAGCGGCTGGACTTTCCAGTCGATATGGACATTTGAAGCAGTTGGATCCACTGGGTCCATCTGGCGAGTCGATTATGGCTTACAACATGTATGACGCTGCTCGAGCTGGGTTCGACAGGTTTATCATAGTCACACGTCCAGAAATTGAGACCCAAATAAAGGAGCATGTTTCTGCGATCATCGGTAATAGTTTCCCGGTCGACTATGTCTATCAAAATTTGCTCGCAGAAGAAAATACAAGTGGCGATAAAATTAAAAATGGGCGTGGTTATGTCATGTACCAATCGTCCGTGGGGAACTGGTCACGCAGTCATTTGTGCTGCTCCTCACGTAGATGATTCTTTTGCTGTGGCAAATGCAGATGATCTGTATGGCACTGAAGCTTTCAGAGGATTATTTGAGGGTATGCATGACAGCCCTAAAGATCCTGTATTAGTGACCTATAGACTAGAAAAGACTCTTTCCGAGTATGGAGGAGTGAATAGGGGTGTGTGTGTCATCGATGAGAACGGTTTGCTGGTTGAGATCAGCGAATTCAGCGATGTACGTGAAACTAAATTTGGTATTACAGGAAAGGATTCTACGGGGCGTGTTGCCACTTTGTCCAAAGAAGCTCTGGTTTCGATGAATCTTTGGGGTCTTACCAAATCATTTTTGGACCATATGGAGGGTATGTTTACTGAATTTCTTAGAAAAAACCAAGGAGACACTTCCAGCGAGTTTTTTCTTCCTGATGCGGTGAGTGTTCAAATCAAGACTGGATTGGTGGAAGTAGATGTTGTTGAGACCGAAGGAGAATGGTTGGGAGTCACCTTCCCGTCGGACAGAGAGCAGGCGGTCCGTCTCTTGGGAAGTAAGGTGGAAAAAGGATATTATTCCACATCACTGGCAACGGATTTTAAGGAGTCGTTGATTTAACAGCTATGAAATAGAAAATCTTCGGAGGGGCACTTGCAGTTTATTGTTAGGGTTCCCAAACGGGTTTGCTATTACAGTGATTGTTGGCGATCACATAAGGGGGTGCATGCCAAATCTTTGGAGGGTCTTCACCGTAACATTGTTTGCTCAGGTTGTTGTCACAGTCTTGCTGAATGCGGAGATCATCGACTCTCAGCAGACGGTTGAGAAGCAGTGGGACATTGTAATTCGGGGTGGTACGGTAATAGATGGTACTGGCGAACCTCGATTTACGGCTGATGTCGCTATACGGGGAGATAGGATAGTCGCAGTGTCAGCTATTCCACTAGATACCCAACTGGCTAAAGAAGTGATTGATGCGACAGGGAAGGTCATTAGCCCAGGTTTTGTAGATATTCATACTCATTTAGACCCCTTACTCACTTTGCCAGGCGGTGAAAGTCATGTGCGTCAGGGTGTAACCACGGCACTTGGAGGACCAGACGGGACTGCCCCTTGGCCATTGGCACCGTATCTAGACAGAGTAGATGAGATTGGAGTCGGGCTCAATGTAGGTTTCATGGTGGGGCATAACACAGTTCGTCGTGAGGTGATTGGTTTGGAAGACAGGGCTCCCACTTCAGCAGAATTGACTCGGATGCAGGATATGGTTGTGCAGGGTATGATTGAGGGTGCCTGGGGTATCTCAACTGGACTCAAGTATCTTCCAGGTGCTTTTGCAGAGCTGCAGGAATTGGTAGCATTATCCACTATGGTGGTTCCTTATGGGGGATTTTATACTTCCCACCTTCGAGATGAAGGCTTGGGTCTTTTAGAGAGCGTTTCAGAGGCTTTAGAAATAGGAAGACGAGCCGAGATTCCAGTTGTACTTACCCATCACAAAGTGGTCGGTCAACCCATGTGGGGATCGTCTAGTACCACTCTAAATATGGTAGATTCAGCACGAGATGCGGGTACGGATGCCATGATCGATCAGTATCCGTATACCGCCCGTAGTACGATGCTGTTCGCGCTGGTTCAAAACGGAACG
>DUCW01000109.1:12796-17219 GCA_012959595.1 Gemmatimonadota bacterium | reverse complement strand
TCATTCGGGTATCACCATCTTGATTCCCGCCTGGGCTATGGAGGGTGGTACCGATGCCTTTTTGATTAGGATGGAAGACTCTGTCCTGGCCGACAGTATCTTGGCGGGCATTGAGTTTAATATCAAATATGATCGTGGAGGCAATGATTTAAGAAGAGTTCAATTTTCAAGGGTTTCTTGGGATAGATCCCTTGAGGGAAAAACATTGTACGACTGGGCCGTTCGAGATGGGCTTGAACCAACTCCAGCAATTGGAGCTGAACTGGTTGTTGAGTCAGTTCGGCGCGGAGGTGCCAACGGGATTTATCATGCCATGGACGAGGCAGATGTGGAAGCGATAATGTCTCACCCACAGACTATGATAGGGTCTGATGGTAGGCTGGTAGCTTTAGGACATCCCCATCCTCGGTGGTACGGAACATTTCCACGAGTTTTAGGCGTATATGTTAGAGAAAGAGGAGTCTTGGAACTTGAAGAGGCTGTTCGTAAGATGACTTCAATGCCTGCCGGACGGATTGGATTGCCAAAGCGAGGTCAAGTGGAAACAGGTTGGTTTGCAGATCTAGTCGTATTCGATTCTGAAACTATTATCGATCGAGCAACTTTTCAGGACCCTCATCAGTATCCTGTTGGAGTAGAGTGGGTATTGGTTAATGGGAAGATTGCAATAGAGGATGGAGTCTACCGAGATATACGGTCAGGAAAGGTCTTGAGAAAAGAGACACTCTGATTAGAAAATAGTTTGGAGCCGCCAGCTAAGGATCAATAGTTGCGGTTCAGGAATGTTTGGATTCTGGTAATACCCCTTCCTTGCGAATTCTTAGGATATGGTGTCAGAATATCTCAGATGGTGAATATCATTAAGATAAGGAGGTTTGATGTCGAGGTTCTCATTGGTGGCCAAGTTGCTAGTGTGTTTGATGTTTTTTGGAACGAGCTATTTAACAGGACAAGATCAACGAATGGCGATGAGTGAATTGGTTTTCCAGGACGGAAGGTTCGTGAATCCCTCTAGTGGTGAACCTTACTCAGGAGATGTGATTTCGGTATTTGAAACTGATTCAAGCAAGACCAGAGAGTTGGGAACTTTGAGAGATGGGCATTGGCAAGGACTTTACGAAACTTATTATTTTAATGGTCAATTAGAGTCGAGAATCAACTATTCCGATGGTGAGTTCGATGGGCCATTGGAGAGGTACTACTTCGATGGTAAAATGATCGCTAAAGGTACATATAATCAAGGTGCTCGTTGTGGCGAGTGGTTTGATGTGGACGGAACCGAAGACAGCTATCCTTCGTGTCCTGAAAGGTGAAATTTGAAGGTGAACGAGGTGATGCTCGTCTGGTTCTTATTTGATTTGATGGGCTGAGCGGAGGACAAAATATGTCGACGAGAAGAAGTTTATCAGGGGTTTACCTATTAGCTGTTGTTTTGGCACTACCTTTTACCGGCGAAGGAAATGGCTATTTGAAGGGCCAGGATCAGCCGCCAGAAGAACCTCCTTATGATTGGGTTCCTACTGCCATCAACTACGAGAACGTGCCCTACCCATATCCAGTAGATTTTCTAGAAGTACGGCTTTATGGAGAAGATCATAGGATGGCCTATATGGATGTGTCTCCTGAAGGGGAATCGAACGGTCAGACTGTGGTTCTGTTCCATGGTATGAATTTTTTTGCTGCAGCTTTTAGGCCCACTATTGCTGCTCTAAGAAAAGAAGGGTTTCGGGTTATTGCAGTTGATCGTTTGGGTTATGGACGTTCTTCAAAGCCACTCATTCACTATAATCTTCACCTTCCTGCCAGGAACACGAAGGCGTTACTGGACGAATTATGCATAACTGAAGTTGCTATCGTTGGCCATTCTATGGGCGGGATGGTGGCTACCCGATTTGCGTCTACTTATCCTGAAATCAGTACTCATGTAGTACTGGTTAACCAGATTGGTTTGACGGATGTTCGTCAGTCTCGACCTTGGACAGACCTGGAGCAAGGTTATAGCAACGCATTGGTAACCAGCTATGAGTCAGTACTGAATAGCCACCTCCGATATTATCCGAATGGTTGGAGACACGAGTACTTAGAATGGGTAAAATACCAGTATGGACTTACCCTGAGTGGAGATTGGCCTAGGATGGCAAGAATTCGTGCTTCTCAAAGACAGATTCTTTACGAGGATCCAGTAGTGTACGAATGGCAGCATATTGCCACTAAGGCTCTGGTGATCGGTGGAGCTGAAGATAGGCTTGTAGCTGACTATCCAGCAGCAGCTCGCAATGTTGCTGAACAGCTTCAGAATGCAGAATTAGTTATTTTTCCCGAAGTTGGCCACGCACCTGCTTTTGAAATTCCTGATCAGTTCCATACCGAATTAGTGAGATTCTTGAAGTCAGATCCGAGTAAACCAGCGTCTCAAACTTGGAGATGACCCAACACCGGTCTCCTACTGCTGAAATCAGTAAAGTGTCTATCGTAAAGTTACTAGCTGATCTGGATCGACACGTACTACAGTGTAAATCACAGATTCCTCTACGGAGCTCCACCAGTGTGGTGTACCCGCGGGGGCGATGACCATATCGCCTTTTCGTAATACCCTACTAACACCGCCAGTAATGCCCGACCCACTCACCCCAGGACCATTGATTTGTGTAACCTGGGAAGCGGCATCTCCTCTGATGATTGGGTCGACTAGAGTTCCACCAGTGACTAAAATTCCAGTACCTTCCAGTATTGAATAGACTTCGGTCACCCTATTATGGAGTGCTCCACCGAGGGTATTCCCAGCGGCTCGTTGTACTACGCCGATTCCGACATTGTGTCCGCCGGCATCCACAGTACGTATTGGTGTATCAGTTCTCGATTCAGATACAGCCTTTTCTACTGTAGCCGCGATTGTACTGACATAGACATCTGTAGCAGGTAAGGGGGTTTGGGCAATTACAGGAGCATAGGACAGGAATAGTCCAGATGCCATCACATTGATTGAAATAGATAATTTTGCTGTGAGCATAATTTCTCCTATTTATTTCGAAGGAAATTTCTCGATTCCTTTTCCTGCATTAATTTAGCGTCTTCCAACTAGTACTGCACTCGGCTGGTCACGCCATACACAACGTGGATCAAAGCAGGCGTTTTCGAGAGGTCTTAGCTCATCGAAGAGACAGAAATAAGCATTGTCTTTTGCACATTCTTCGAAGTGAGGTTTGATCGCTTGATCGTAGCTTTCAAGCTTGACACCCAGATGACGGTGCACACTGTGGGGCATGTTTAGAACGGCCAAAATTTCGGAATATATATGGTGGCTAGAATCCAGAAGGCTAGGTTTAAAGGCAGCCCAGCAGTAACAAAGTCTTTGAAGTGATACCTACCTGGTCCGTACACCATGAGGTTGGTTTGATACCCCATGGGTGTCATGAACGATGTAGACGCACCGAAACATACAGCTAAAAGGAAGCCCCTCGCGTCGACTCCTAGTTGCTGGGATATCGCTAATGCCACTGGTACTAGGACAATGGCTGCGGTGTTATTAGAAAGTACGGCGGTTAGGAGCGCGGCTACAAGATAGAGTGCCGATAGAGAAGCTGTGGCTGCCATATCTGGTGGAAAAAGGTTTCCCGCTTCAATGATGCCGTTAGCGATTATGTCCGCAGCTCCTGAGCGATCCATGGCGATCCCTACCGGTACGAAAGCTGCAATGAGGATGATCACGGACCAGTTGATAGCTTTGTAGGCTTCCTGGATAGAAATGCTTTTAGCTAATAAGAGTATGACGGTTCCAATTAAAGCTGCTTCTAGGATACCCATCCAACCGAATGAGGCCGTTAACATAATCAAGGGGATAATGGCTATTGCCAGCCACCAAAAGCGAACTTTATGGATTCTGATATCAAGTTCCTGGAGGATAGCGAGCCCACCGTGATTGCTCAGGGCATTAATACGGTTTTTTGGCAAGAAGATTAAAAGTGTATCAGCAAACTGTAGGGGGATTCTTGATACTCTGTCTCTCAGGGTCTTCTCTTCTCGCCGTACCGCCATCACAAAGCCATCGTAAGCATTTCTGAAGTCAAGATTTCGAAGTGTCTTGCCAATCAGCTCAGATCCTTGTGTGACCAGGCCTTCCACGATGGTGCTTTCTGTGCCAAGTAATTCTGATTGGTCTATTTTCATATCGGTCAGCAATAGCATGGCTTCTTTGTCGCGTAGTTGGACAAAGTTTTCCAGGGTTCCATGAACTAATAGGATGTCGCCTTCCTTTAGTATGAGATCCCTAAAGTTGCTGTCGAACCTGAAGTTTCCCCTGATGACGGAAAGGATATCGACTCCGTAATTATGTCCGATTTCACGTTTAGATAGACTGGTTCCAACGAGAGGGGCGTCGGTATCAATTTCCATTTCAGTTAGAATTCCATTGTAGCCTTCATTC
>DUCW01000109.1:3668-12786 GCA_012959595.1 Gemmatimonadota bacterium | reverse complement strand
GTTAGATAGGGAGCCAGGTGGTAACTCCGTGTTAGACTGGAGACTCCAGCTCTTGCAGGGAGAAGTTTAGGGACTATGAAGACGTTGTAGAGTGTCCCAGTTATAAGAAAAATCAGCCCCATTCGAGAGAACTCGAACATGCTAAATGGAGCAATTCCATTATCGACGGCTATTGAGTTGACGAGCAAATTAGTCGAAGTACCGATGAGCGTAATAGTACCCCCATAAATTCCAGCGTATGACAAAGGTATCAGCAATTTCGATGGAGAAATATGAAGACGTTGGCTTAAGTGCAGTGCCAAAGGGATAAAGATGGCCACTGCGGCTGTATTGTTAATGAATGCAGACGTGATACTGGTTATCAGTAAGAAAAATCCTATGGTAATCCATGAAGCCCTGTTTCCGGAACTGAGCTTATCTGCTACTACTTCTAGAAACCCTGTTTTTACCAGTGCTGAACTCAACACAAACATTAGCCCTACTGTAAGGACGGCTTGGTTACTGAATCCAGAGATGGCTTCTTCAATTGAAAGGAGATCGGTAGCAAGAAGCACTGTTAACAAGGCTAAGGCGGTGACGTCTAAGGGGAAAATCTCTTTGACGAAGAGAATCAAAGCAACAGAGATGATGAAGAAAAAAAGGAGGGATTCTCCAGGCATTTTTACGGCACCTCACATTATTGTTTTCAGCCTCAGAAAGAGAGTCTTAGTTCGTATTCTAGCCTTTTAAAGGCTTTTTGACGATACCAGGGTACGGAGTGATAGGAGGCTTTGTTAGTTTGAGAGAGAGATTGCCTTATTAGCTATAAGCCTTACGTTCAAGTGGCAGAATGCCCATTTGTCTTTAGGTCATGGAGTAAATCATGGTAAGGAATTTGTCCGGTTCTTATGTGTCTTGGGTGGCTTCGACCCTTTATTTAGTCGCTTTGTCGGTGTTTTCTGTGGAGGAGATTTCTGCACAGACAGTCCGCTTTGCATCGGATCGAAGTACTGAGAATGTGACCTTTACTAAAGATGTGATGCCGATCTTACAGGAGAACTGTGCGAGCTGTCATCGTGAGGGGTCCATTGCTCCGATACACCTTGAGACTTACGAGCAGGCCAGGAGGTATTCCCGCCGTATAAGAGACAAAGTTGTGACCCGTGAGATGCCTCCATTCCATCTTGATACCGATGTGGGGATCCAAGAGATCAAGGGTGACTGGAGATTGAGTGAAGATGAGATTAAGACTATAGCGACATGGGTAGATAACGGATCGCCCGAGGGAGACATCGCAGATATGCCTCCACCGATGGAGTGGTCAGATGAATTGATATGGCAGCTTGAAGAAAATTTAGGTCCCCCAGATCATGTAATCAAATCAAAGCCTTTCGATGTGCCAGCCGAAGGTGGAGATACTTGGTGGCGTCCGATAGTAGGGACTGGAATGGATCAAGATCGCTATGTAAAAGCTTTTGAAACTAGACCTTCCCGCCAAGGTCGTGAGGTGGTTCACCACGCTATCCCCCGGCTTCAAGTATTGCAGGAGAATGGTGAGTATCTAAGAACAGCCTCTCTTTCAGAGTACGCCATGGGTAAGATAGGTGAGATACTGCCATTGGATGCAGCTCGTTTACTGCCTAAGGACTCAAGGATTGAGTGGGATGCTCACTATTATCCCATGGGTTACGATGTGGAAGATGATCAAGTAGAACTCGGAATTTGGTTCCATCCAGACGGTTTCGAACCTGAGTTCATTCAGGACTTGAGATTATATCCTTTGCAAGGAGATATAGCTCTGGCTCCTGGCGGAACCGCCATGACACAAGGCTTTTTTAGGTGGGACCACCCTGTACGGATCGACAGTTTCCAGCCACACGGGCATGTTCAATTACATGCTAAATCTCTGGAAGTAATTTATCCAGACGGTAAAAGGGAACTACTCAGCATGGTGACCAACTTCAATGCCAAGTGGCATCACAGTTATATTTACGAGGATGATGTGGCACCGATGTTGCCTGAGGGTAGCGTCTTGGTGGTGACTGCCTGGTATGACAACACTGCAGACAATCCTCTCAATCCAGATCCAGAAGTTTGGAAAGCACGAGGCAGTCGTACTGTGGACGAGATGTCACATGCGTGGTTAGCTGTAACCCACCTAAACCAAGAAGGTTTTGAGCGGATCGTCAGTGAGAGAGAGGCTAAGAAGGAAGCAGTGACTGCTGCACAGGAATCCGGAATCCGCCACTAATAGAAGAAATAAACTTTGGTAGAGTTGATAAAGTGATCTAAACGCTGGGGGTTCGGATGCATATGAGGTGGTTGATTTTTATAGCAGTGTGTCTAATAACGACTGATGCGGTAGCACAGAGACCGACTAGGCAACTAACTCCTGAGCAGATAGAGGCAAGACAGGCTGCCCGTCAAGCTGAACTAGCTGCTGCTCAACGACCCATTAGAGCCCTTAACAGTCTTTGGATTGAAGAGTTGACTTGGATGGAGATTCGTGATGCCATTCGCGAAGGTAATACAACAGCCCTTGTTCTTACGGGTGGCGTCGAGTCTAATGGGCCGCATTTGGCTTCAGGAAAGCACAATTATTCGAACAAATTGATGGGAGAGTCGGTAGCGAATGCTCTTGGAGGAACCCTCATTGCACCCTTGGTCACGTTGGAACCAGGGAATCCGAGTGGACCAGTCACGATAGGGAACACTGGTCCGATGGTGTCACAAGAGACATATATTGCCTGGTTGACTGATATAGGTGATAGCTTGAGAGGAATGGGGTTTACGCAGGTTTATTTCCTGGGGGACAGTGGTGGGAATAGACGCGGCATGCAGGCCGCCGCCGATGTGCTCAATGACCGATATGAGGGAGACCCTACAGATTTCCATCATGTTCCAGAGTTCTATAATCATGATAAAGTTCGTCAATATATTCAGGAAACTTTAGGCATTCCAGAGGAAATGGAATACCAGGCGAGCTCTGGATCCGACGGGATCCACGAAGAATTGTCCATAACCTCAATCATGTCAGTTGTTGATCCGACTTCAATTCGGTTCGACCAAAGAGTGGAAGCAGGCAGGGCTTCCATCAATGGGATCAGCTTGTTACCCCTTTCAGAGACCCAGGCTTTGGGCCGAATGTTGATTAACTATCGTACTCGCCTAACCGTAGATGCGATTGAAGCACTCAGAGCGGGTCTGAAGTAGCGATCTAAGTTTGATTGAGCTGGAACTGTGGTTGAGTGTCTTTGAGCATCTGGAAGGTTGTCAGATGCTGCTTTAGGTTAGAAATTGTCAAGAATCCAAAGATTGAGTAAGTCGGATTCTATTTTTTTGACATTGAGAGGAGAGGTCAATGAGGAGCTATTGGATGGTTGGAAAAATGTTAGTATTGGCTCTGGCTTTGGGGACAGAAGTTTATGGTCAACAGGTGCAGCGGCTACCCTTAGCTCCCCGGCCACCTACGGGCGAACCTGTAGCTCCATTTTTCGAGGGTTGGTATCGCAATACAGATGGGACTTTTACTTTCTCTTTCGGATATTTCAATCTGAATCTGGATGAATCACTGGACGTACCCTTGGGGCCAGACAACTTCATTGAACCAGCAGAATTCGATGGAATGCAACCTACTCATTTTCCGAGTAGTCCTAGGAGGGATAGGGGTGTTTTTACGGTTACCGTTCCTGCTTCTTTTGAAGACGAAGAGCAGAGGGTGGTTTGGACAATCACAGCCAACGACGTGACTTACTCAGTGCCTGGTAGAGTAGGAGTGGATGCTTTCCAGCTCGATTATGGACCCCGGGCAATGGGATCCGTTCCGCCACTTGTTAGCTTGGAGGGCACTGAAGCAAAGGGGCAACATCCGACGGGACTTATGTTAGATGAAGTCCGTTTCGCCACCGTAGGAAACCCTATGGAATTGACTGTGTGGGCATCTGAAGTGTCGGTTAGAGCGGAGGATGATATTGCGAATCGGGGTGGTGTTGCACTGCGGCTATTATGGTTCAAACATCAGGGTCCTTATGGGGAAGTAAGTTTCGAAGATCGGTCGATGGTCTTAGAAGAGGGGGAAGGAGAGGCTGTGACAACGGTTACTTTTAGCGAGCCAGGTGACTATGTGCTTAGGGTGAGAGTGGACAATTGGGATGCTAACGATAGTACGGGAGGAGACCAGTGCTGTTGGACTAATGGATACGTGCGGGTGCAGGTCACGGAATAATGAACTATAAGTTGTCGATAGGGACACTAGTAATTTTGATGTCCCAGGCGAATAGTGTCTGGGCACAGAGTCCAAGAGATCTGTCCTCTCTCTTCTTTGATGGAGAAACCTACCTCATCCAAGAGAATGGGCAGGCTTATTCTGGCCCAGTAGTCATTACTGATCCGTACACAGGTACGAAGGAATCAGGGACGCTTAAAAATGGGCTTAAAAATGGGGTGTTTGAGTGGTTTTTTGAAAACAATCAACTGGGTTTTCGCGACACCTACCGGGATGGTCAAAGAGATGGCCTATTTGAGTACTACTACAAGAACGGTTTCCTACTGGAAAAAGGTATGATGAGAAATGGCAGGAGGCACGGTGTCTCAGAGGAATACGCTTTCAGGCTGTATCGGTTGACACATAGGGGTAACTATGATTTGGGTTACAAGTGTGGTAATTGGATCGAACATGGCAAATCCCAATCATATGATCCATGCCCAACAAACTGACTGAGTGATGAGAAGCTACTTAAGCACTGCTTTGCTGATAAACTGCATACTACTAATGCAGTCATGTTCTGGGGTTGAAGACAATCCTCGATACGCGGTGGACCATCCTGAGCGTGCGGCAGTCCTTGATGTTGTGCAGAAGGTTCTCGATGCTGTAGGAAGTGCGGACGCAGAATCGTTGCATAGTGCAATGCTTCCTGAAGCACGTATGAATGGTCGCTTAGTAGAGGAATATTCAAAAGGATTCCCCGAAAGAGAAGAGCCAATGATTGAGAGGATGTGGAACCCAGAGGTATCGATTGATGGGGGGATAGCATCCGTTTGGACGCCTTATGATTTTTATAGAAATGGCGAATTCTGTCATTGCGGCATAGATGCTTTTCAGCTTCGTAAAGTGGACGCTGAGTGGAAAGTAGTTGGGCTCATTTGGAACAGTCTTCAACCACCCGATTGTCAGATGCATCCAGCTGGACCTCCTAGACAATAATTTCAGTAGGGTGTAGTTCTACCACTGCGACATTTCGAAAGATTCAATTACTTCCTATACTGGATTTTTTCGACAGCTCCACTATTCCAAAGAGGGAGAATAGTAGATGATCATTCAGTCAGCTCATTATAGAATCAAATTTGTAGTAAGCATCGCATTAGTCTTGTCGGTTTGGCCATCCACTGGACAGAGCCAGGTGACGATTGGACAGTCCTCTCCAATCAACGAGTATAGTGCCATACAACATCCCGTTGTTGGTCGCAAGGGAATGGTTTCTAGTCAAAATGCGGCGGCTACTAGAGTAGGGGTTAGAATTCTTGAAAGTGGTGGGAATGCCATTGATGCGGCTGTTGCAGTGGGATTGACTCTGGCAGTGACGTTGCCCAGGGCCGGCAACTTGGGTGGGGGTGGATTCATGCTGGTCCACATCGCTGATGAGCAACGTACGGTGGCCATAGACTTCAGAGAGACAGCACCAGGGCTTGCTAGCTCCGACATGTTTTTTGGTGCTGATGGAGAGGTCGATAACACAGAATATCGGTCTACTCACAAATCTTCTGCTGTACCGGGAACAATAGCTGGGCTCGATTACATTTTGCGGAAATATGGAACAATGGAGTGGGCTGACCTTGTCGAACCTGCTTTGGGACTGGCTCGGGAAGGCTTCTCGGTTACAGAGGATCTTGCTAGTAACCTTCGGGTGAGCAAATCCAAGCTGATGAGGAATCCAGTGACGGCTTCTATTTTCTATAAAGCTGATGGTCAAGAGTATCAGGTAGGAGAGATTTTACGACAGCCACAGCTTGCTTGGACACTTGATCAACTCAGGACACATGGGCCTGAGACCTTCTATCAAGGTGAGATAGCAAGTATGCTGGTTGAAGGTATGAAAAAACACAATGGCTTGATAACGATGGAAGACCTCAAGAATTATAGTGTCATAGAGCGAGAACCGGTGAGAGGAACTTTTCGAAACTTTGAGATTGCCGCCATGTCGGCTCCGAGTTCTGGTGGGATGGCTATCGTACAAATGCTCAATATTCTGGAGAACTTTCCGATTCGTGAACTAGGCTATGGGAGTGCAGATGCGATGCATATCATGACTGAATCGATGAAACTAGCATACGCTGATCGTTCAAAGTATCTAGGCGACCCTGATTATCTGGATCTTCCGGTGGAGGAGCTCACAAGTAAATTGTACGCTAAGCATTTGGCAGAGGGAATATCGATGGAGAACGCTCGCTCCTCAGATGACATTCTCCCTGGCGACCTCGCTCCTTATGAGAGTCCTGAGACCACTAACTATTCAATCCTGGATGAACAAGGTAATGCTGTAGTTAACACTTATACTTTGATGGCATCGTATGGTTCGGGAGTGGTAGTTGAAGGACTTGGTTTTCTGATGAACAACAATATGGGTAATTTCACCCTTCGCCCAGATATGCCAGACCCTTTCGGACTGATGGGTAGTGCCGATAATCAAATTATGCCGGGGAGGAGACCGGTGAGCTCTATGACACCGCTTGTTGTGCTCAGAGATGGAGTTCCTTTTCTACTGACCGGAAGTCCAGGGGGGAGCAAGATCATAACCACTAATCTTCAACTACTGGTGAACGTTTTGGAGCATGGTATGAACATAGCTGACGCAACGGCCGCACCTCGGATTCATCATCAGTGGTATCCTGACCGACTAGAAGTAGAGAGTGGATTCAGTCCAGACGCGTTGCGGATTCTTACCGGACGCGGACATAATCTTAGGCTCAGTGCAGGCATGGGAAGTTTGCAGACAGTGCTCTTTGACGGTGAAATCTACTATGGTTATTCAGACCCACGCCGGCCTGGAGCAATGAGTTTGGGAGTGCAATACGGAGGAAATTGGCAGTAATCATCGGATCCTTAATTGAACACTTTCTGCAGAGATATTTATGGTATCGTTAAGGCGACGAACTTCAAGGAGTCGTCATAAGAGAGCTTCCCTGGAAGAAGGGGATTCTAGAGATGGAGAAAAGAAGCCTTATAACAGGCATCTCTACCTACCTCTATTACTGACAGGTGCTTTGATTGGCCTGGTAGCCGTGCCTCGGGTGACTGAGAACCTAATCCTGATCCAATCTTTCTTGGGGGCCGCCTTCCTACTCTTAGTCTGGCAATTGTGGCTGTTTATCCATGTAAAGAGAGCAGCCATTATTCCTTCGTTCAAAATAGAAGTGCGATCGCAACATTACATACAGGCATTAGTGCAGTCGTCAGTCTTTGTTTATTGGGGATGGTATTGGCCTCCTGTTTATGGGATGCTTTGGATCATGTTGGGCCAACTACTGTTTGCATATGGGTTTGATATCTTACTTTCTTGGTCTCGTCAGAAAAATTATGTCTTAGGTTTTGGACCGTTCCCCATAATTCTTAGCACCAATTTGTTCTTGTGGTTTAAAGATGATTGGTTCTACTTACAATTCCTCATGATCGCGGTTGGATTCTTAGGTAAAGAGTTCGTTCGTTGGAATAGGGGAGGGAAAAAGGTACATATTTTCAACCCATCTGCTTTTTCGTTGGGACTATTCTCCCTGGTACTATTAGCGACAGGTGCTACGGACATAAGCTGGGGCCAGCAGATTGCTTCGACTTTGAGCCTTGCTCCTAATATTTATCTGTTTCTGTTTTCAGTTGGACTTGTAGTTATGTATTTCTTCTCAATTACTCTTGTGGCTGGATCTGCCGCCGCGACCCTTTTTCTTTTGAGTGCGATTTATTCTGGGTGGGCAGGAGTACCCTATTTCGTTGACTCCGAAATCCCCACTGCGGTCTTTTTGGGCCTACTGCTTCTCGTGACCGATCCGTCAACTTCTCCGAAAACACAGTTAGGAAAAATTTTGTTCGGAGGCTTTTATGGTTTGGGAGTATTCGGCCTATACAACCTATTGGGATCTTTGGGTGCCCCCACATTTTACGACAAACTTCTTTGCGTCCCTTTGTTAAATCTTAGCGTGGATAGAATCGACAGATTAGCAGATTATATTGCGTTACGTATACGCTCTAGCTTTCCTGTTGCAGGATCTTTGGACCTGAAAAACAATGGACTTCACATGGCGTTATGGGCCATGCTGTTCATAGCGATGACCGCCCAGGGCAAGACCGATGGTATGCATCCAGGGGATACTATCCCTTTTTGGCAAGAAACTTGTAATTCTGGTAATGAGAAAGCCTGTAAAAGGCTTTTGGAATTGGAAACAACCTATTGTTTCGATAACTCTGGATGGGCATGTAATGAGTTGGGCGTTCATCTTTCTGAAGGCATCGTGACTCCCTCTGATCTAGAGCTCGCTTTTACATATTTTTCCAGGGCATGCCAGGTTCGGTTCCAAGCAGCCTGTCTAAATCTTCTTCCTCTTGAACAACTTCAGCGGTCTTCCCCGAAAATCATTGACCTTAGACTCATTCTGCGAGAAGGTGGAAGGAATTTGCTAGAAATGTCCGAGAGGGATTTGTATAGTAGGGCCTGTGACCATCAGTGGGTATTCGCCTGTGACCGAGTGGTAGGTACGTCGTGACTGTTTTGAGGAGTAGAATAAGGCCAGTTGATTCATGTGGATGAGACCATTTTTGTTTCTACTGATCGTGTCAATGTCTATGACAGTTTGGATTTCCAAATCAATTTGGTCCAATAAGAGAGAGGCGAATGTTTCGGCAATCCCAGATCAAGGTCAAGCGGCGTCTACTGGTCGTTTCTTACCAAGTTTAGGTTTCCTTCCGAATGATTCGCTTTTAGGATTTGTCAAAGTCAAAGAAGGTGATTTTTTGATGGGGTCTGATCCTGTAACGGACTCGCTTTTCTTCGATAATGAGATCTGGCCTGGTGGCAGTCCTCGGAAAATTCAAAGGTTACCAGAGTTCTATATAAGTCGCTATGAAGTCACCTTAGGCCAATTCAAAGCATTC
>DUCW01000109.1:0-3644 GCA_012959595.1 Gemmatimonadota bacterium | reverse complement strand
GGAAGACCTCGATTACTCTTTGGATGTCTCAGGAGAATCCCCTGAACATCCCGTATCCGGAGTTTCATGGCCCGATGCTATTGCCTATACCCGTTGGATCGATCAGAAACTCCGGAGCTGGCCGGAGGTTCCATTAGAACTTAGAAATCTTTTGGAAAAGGGATGGAGAGTTTCTTTGCCCAGTGAGATGGAATGGGAAAAGGCGGCCCGAGGAAAAGACGGACGACGTTATCCCTGGGGTAATGAGTCCAGAGATGACAGTGGCAACTTCAGGAATCAAAAGACAGTGCGAGTAGGGAGTTTGCCATGCACGGAATGTGTTTATGGCCTTTCTGATATGAGTGGAAATGTGTGGGAATGGACCAGAAGTTCATATCGCGATTATCCTATCACAAAAACACCAAACTCTCCAAATTTAGATTTGGAAAAGGATGCTCTGTGGGTGATGCGAGGAGGTTCTTTTGCTGACACAGAAAGGTATGTGCGCTCTGCCGTTCGAGGAGCGGCCGATCCCGGTGTCAAACGCCCATTCATCGGATTTAGGTTGGCTCTCTCGAAGTTTCAAGTTGATCCAGAGTAGTTAGAAATATTGGGGGAATTCCCCTTAGGCCACATTGTAGATGAGAGCCTCCAAGTCTTGGGCTACTAGCCGAGTCATTGTTGTGGTACTAATCTATCTTTTTCGAGTTGCAGTTCGTTTCGGGTTCTAGCCGGTCAGGAAATTATGATAAATTTATCTCATCAAAAACAGAGTGTCACTCAGTTAACGTTATTTTTCACTTTGTTATTCAGCTCTATCTCTCCACTGTCTGCACAGCAACAGAATAGACAAAACCCATACGGTGAATGGCGATATCAGAGTGGAGATGCTTGGGGGACTCGCTATTCTCCAGTAGATCAGATCAACGCAAACAATTTCGGAGATTTAGAAGAAGCTTGGGTCTGGAGAGCTGACAATTTTGGTCCCGAAGCTGATTATCAAATGAAATCCACTCCAACTTATATTGATGGAATTCTCTACACTGTGGCTGGTGAGCGGAGAACAGTAGTGGCCATGGATCCAGAGACGGGTGAAACTCTGTGGACGTATAGGGAGCCAAACACAACCCGTTGGGAACGTTCGATGAGAAAGAATTATGGGAAAGGCGTTGCTTACGGAGAAATTGATGACAGGGGGGTCATCTACTATGTATCTCCAGCATTTTTCTTGCATGCTTTGGATGCCAAGACTGGGATTCCATTGGAAAATTTTGGGTCTCCAGTTCCCCTAGAGGGCTTCCCTAAGAGTGGAGTGGTCGATTTAATCCCTGATTTAGTGGCAGACTGGGCCCCTTGGCATGAATTTGATCAGCCATATGATCCTGATTTCGGGATTCCCAGAGAACTGGGATATATAACTAACTCCTCTCCGGCAATTGTGGTCAATGGAACTATTGTCGTCGGAAATTCAGCGGAACAAGGATACAACCAGACACGCATCGAAAATGTCCCCGGTGACGTGCTCGGTTTCGACGCAGAAACAGGAGATTTTAAGTGGAAATTTCATGTTATTCCTAGGCCAGGGGAAGTGGGCAATGAAACATGGTTAAATGACGCTTGGAAATGGACCGGAGACGTCTCTTCTTGGGCTCCGATGTCTGCGGATTATGATAGAGGTATTGTTTATATTCCTACTAACCCACCGACAATCGATTACTTCGGGGGATTTCGTCCTGGTAATAATCTTTTTGGCACTACTGTGATCGCACTAGACGTCGAAAGCGGGGAAAGAGTTTGGCATTTCCAAACGGTGCACAGTGATGAGTGGAACTACGACCTTCCTAATGTGCCCTTAATTGTAGACTTGGAGGTTGACGGAGAGGAAATACCCGCGGTTATCCAAACTACCAAACAAGGCTTGGTGTTTACTTTCAATAGGGAAACAGGCGAGCCAGTATGGCCAATTGAAGAAATGGAAGTTTTGCAAACAGAAGTTCCCGGTAACTGGACAGCTACGACTCAACCCATTCCTACACGGCCAGAACCTTTTGAACCTCTGGGGTTGCCTATGGAAGATGTGATAGATTTCACTCCAGAATTAAGAGAACAAGCTTTGGAGATTATCAGTGATTATCGTGTTGGAGGTCCTTATCTTCCGCGACTACCTCAGGGTCATAATTCTGAGGTGATAGATAATATCAGGTGTTATGGGGGCTTGAATATTACAAATCCAGCAACTTTGGACCCATCTACAGGGATTCTATACGCTTCCCACTCTCGTCGTTGTGGAGGTGGGACGGTGGTTCCAGGCGCGGACCAGGATCAGCCAGACAGAATGATGACGACTGGAACTACGATTGCGGAATGGGTAGCTGGACCTGGAGGGGGAATGGGTCAGGTGAACGGCCTTCCGTTGCACAAACCTCCATACAATCGTCTATCAGCTTACGATATGAATACTGGCGAACGTATTTGGTGGATCCCAATCGGAGAAGTATCTACAAGTATAAAAGATCACCCGGATCTACAAGGTCAGGATTTGTCCATGATGGGTGGCGGAGGCAGTTCCATACAGATGGTGGCTGGGGACCTCTTATACGCTACCGAAGGTTCAGCAGGACCTCCCGTCCTGAATGCTTATAACAAGTTGACAGGTGAGCATGTCGGTGAAGTAGACTTGGCCGGCTCGGGGCAGTATGGTATGATGACATATAGCCACGAGGGCAATCAGTACATAGTGGTGCAGGTAGGACGTCCCGGACGTTTGGTGGCGATGAGATTGTTCTAACATGCCGAAACAACCCGTACACGACGATTGCTGATGTTTTCTCGGTTCTGCTCTGCCCTGCTCCTCATCACCGCCCTTTACGCCACCTCGGGCTGTACTGCTCCAAGCACTCAGACCGACTCGCAAACGGTGACAGACCAACCTTTCCCGGACAACCCCGACTTGTGGTCCTCCATTCGCCAAGAGCGGATCCGTACACTGCTCGGACCAGCTATGGCCAGAGCGGGTGTAGATGCTTGGATTGTACTCGCTAGGGAGAATGCAAACGACCCAATCGCATCCCACCTTGGAGCCGAAAATGCTGGCGGCTTAGCGGCCTTCCTTTTCTTCGCTGATGCCGAAGGAAACCTCGAGTCGTTAGCGATATCACCAGAGACGGAAGCCACTGCTCTGTCTGAGGTGAGCCCACTCGACGATGTCCGCTCAGTGCCGAGAGGAACAAGTATGTACGCAGCGGCTGCAGATGAACTCAGGAATCGTAATCCTCGATCAATCGCCGTGAACAGCAGCAACCGCAACATCGCAGATGGGCTTTCTTACATTCAGCGGGTGGCACTTGAAGAAGCTTTGGGCTCAACACTTTCCAGTCGACTGGTTTCTTCAGAGGAAATCATCATCGAGTGGCTGTCAGTGAAACTGCCCCAAGAGGTCGAGATCATGCGGAGGGCAGCGAAACTGACCGAGCAACTGGAGCTTGAGGCATACGAGCAGGTCGTACCCGGCGAAACCACGGACGCAGATCTGGCAAGATTTCTCAAGACTCGCATGGCGGACCTCGGGGTGGTCGACGGGTGGGTACCCGACCAGAACCCGAACGTCAACTCGGGACCGGACCGAGGGCACTCACACTCCACTGAAAAGGTCATCATGCCTGGAG
>DUCW01000108.1 GCA_012959595.1 Gemmatimonadota bacterium | reverse complement strand
AGGGAGTGTTAGATGCCATTTTTAGTACCGATATTGACAGGATCGATTAAGGCCATTATCACAAGTTTCTTCACTCAAAAAATGACTGAAGAAATTATTTTCCAGTTGCTCAAATACGCCACATCGAAGACGACTAATACCTTAGACGATGCAATTTTGGCGAAGTTTGAAGAGCAACGGACGAAGTAATTAGCACCAACTAGGTACTATTTTACTCCGTAGAACATTTTGTAAATATGCAGTAACCGGGATAGCTATGCTTATTACGCCAAATTTTTCAAGTGACGAAATGGCTTGTAACTGCTGTGGAAAAAGTGACATGGATGGGGAATTTATGAAGATGCTCCAACAACTTAGAGAAGATGCTGGATTTGCTTTTCGTATCTCCAGCGCAAGACGTTGCGAAGCCCATGATTCTAATGTGTCAAGTTATAAAAAATCGAAGGCTGGGATTCACACATACGGAAAAGCAGTAGACATTTTGGTGGGTCATGTGAACACGACAAAAACGCTGAAATTGATAAAACAAGCCCAAGACATAGGATTCACAGGTATGGGTCTAGCCTTGCGTGGTGCAAGGCCAAAACGCTTTATACATCTAGACAATCGTGGAGTTGACTTTTCTTTACCCGCCGTCTGGACATATTGATGGAGATAACTTTTGAACCAGAAGATAGTGACATTATTGTTGGCTTTGAGCCTGAGTTTGCTGTTGCCAGCAACTGCACTGACATCGAAAAAGTTCAGTGGAACTTTCAAAACGGAAACCATACGAGAGTTATGGCAGATGTGTTCGGTAGCCCAGAAGATGGCAGGAGTGCCACAACATATATACTACCCGATTTGCGATTGTGCGATAGACGTAATGAGAGTGGAGTTTGACAATGAAAGTTCTATTCGGAATATGACTCCCAAGGAATCGGCAGAATTGGCAGTCCTTGTAAAATTATACTGCAACAAGTGGAAGTTAAGGTAAGAAGGTTAAAATTCTATCTAGTAAGGACACTCCTCAAGTACAAAACCAAGGATGGGTACAGGGGGTATATAGTAAGGGTGAGAGAAGAAAAGTAAATGGCAGAAGAACTGAATAAACTCGAGGAAATAGAACGCCAGATAGCAGCAGCAAAACGGCAGAAGCTGGCACTTGAATGTAAGACAGAATTCCTCAAGTTTGTTAAATTCACAATGCCAACTGTTTCTAACCCGAACAACATAGAGGAATCGATATTCAAGGATGCGCTGCACCATAGGGCTATAGCCGCAGCATTAGAGAAGGTGGCGAAGGGTAAGATAAAGAGACTGATAGTAACGCTACCGCCAAGACATGGTAAATCGGAGATGATCAGCAGACGTTTCATCCCTTGGTTAATGGGCAAAGACCCATACAAATCTATAATTTTTGCAACGTACAATGAAGATTTTGCACAGGATTTTGGAGCGGATTGCCGAGCAATCATGGAGACTCCGCAGTTTCAGCAAGTCTTCCCGGGGTTTAAGTTCCGTCAAGGGGGTGCTTCTAAGAGTCGTATTCAGACTGACAATGGTGGTATGTCAGTTTTTGTTGGTCGTGGTGGCTCTATCACTGGTCGTGGCGGAGACATCCTTGTCGTGGATGATCCGATTAAAGACTCTGTGGAGGCGATGTCTCCAACGCTCAGAGAGAATCTTTGGTCATGGTTCACCCAAGTATTTATGACTCGACTGATGACTGAAAAGTCAAAGGTTGTGATTGTGACTACACGCTGGCATGAGGATGATTTGGTCGGAAGACTGACTGATCCAGCTAATCCACACTTCACTGAATCGGAGTGCAGTAAATGGAAGATCATTAATCTCCCGGCTTTTGCCGGGGATAATGATCCATTAAAGCGAAAGGAGGGTGAGGTACTCTGGCCGGAAAGATTCAATAAGGATTTTCTGGAAGCACAGCGCAACTTAGACCCAAGAGGGTTTTCCGCTTTATACCAGCAGCAGCCTAGTCCAGATGATGGAGATTTATTCCAGAGGGAAAACATACAGTATTATGAAAAAAGGAACCTTCCGAAAAACTTGAGGATATATGCTGCTTCTGATCATGCTGTGGGTATTGACAAAACAAGGCACGATTTAACCTGCCTTTTAGTTGTTGGAGTTGATGACCATGAGGACATTTATTTAATTGATTGCTGGTGGGCAAGACAGCCTTCAGACGTAGTTGTCAAGGCAATGATTGAATTAATGAAACGCCACAAACCCTTGATCTGGTGGGCAGAAAAGGGCCACATTACAAAGGCAATTGGGCCGTTCTTGAGAAAAAGGATGTATGAAAATTCCACCCATTGCAGAATTGAGGAAGTAACACCAGTAGCAAATAAAGTCCAGCGTTCACAGTCGATTATTGGACGGATGGCAATGAAGAAGGTTTTCTTCCCAAAAGTCAGCCCTTGGAGTGGTAAGGCAGTGGATGAAATATTAAAATTTCCAAACAGCCGCCACGATGATTTTGTCGATACTCTGGCGTGGATTGGAATGGGATTAGGTCAATTACATTCACCATCATCTCCAGCTAGGCAAAATCTTTCCCCTAAATCCGGGACACTGGCTTGGTGTAAATGGCAATCAGACATGGACAAAAGAAACTTAAAATCACTATCATCAGGTTTTTAAATGATTGAAATCGAACAGGCAATTGATCGAGGAGTTGTCGAGGAGGAAGACAAGGAGCCAACGCTCCGTAGAGAAGCGTTAGTAAGTCTTTTAATTGACCGGGTGAAAGGCGCAAAAGAATATCATTCTAAAGCCTTTAAACAAATGAAGATTGACATGGATGCCGTGTATAAAGGGTATACGGGTAATAACTGGGATGAAGAAAAATACGTTGCAAACATCCTCCAGAGACACGTTGCACAGCGAACTTCTGCCCTTTACGCCAAGAACCCAAAGCCCGTTGCAACCAGACGGAAGCGCATGGACTATGAGGTTTGGGACGGGCAAGAAGAAAGTATGGCAAAGGCTCTAGCCACTGTAACTAAGTTAAAGATGCAGGGGGGGGAACCGGACCAGCAAGCACAGGCAATTATAGATGATCGTGCCAAGGTGAAGGTTGAACGTAGTCGGATGGACAAAGTTGCTAAGTGCCTTGAAATGCTCTTCGAATATTTTATGGACGAGCAACATCCAACCTTTAAGAGTCAGATGAAGGCTCTGGTACGCAGGGTTATAACAACATCGGTTGGCTTTGTGAAAGTTGGCTACCAGCGAGAGATGGATAGATTGCCGGACATTTCATCTAAAATGAGTGATGTACAGGCACAGGTTGATCATCTGCGAAGAATAGCAAGTGAAGCAGAAAAGGGGGATATTGAACAGGATGATGCAGAAATGGAGGAACTGATGCTCTCCCTTGAAGCATTGCAGAAAGAACCTCTGACAATTATTCAGGAAGGGTTGGTATTCGATTTTCCAGAATGCGACTCCATTATAGTTGATCCGCTGTGTCGGTTGCTCCGTGGTTTTGTTGGGGCATCTTGGGTTGCACATGAGATGTACTTATCTGCCGAAGAAATAAAAGAAATTTATGATGTTGATGTGCAAGATAATTATCTATCGTATGACATGAGGGGCAACCAAACTGGCGTGAAGGCAGGACAGTCCAACTATAACCACTTTGGTAGCAATGTAGATAACGTCAGGGATGGCCTTGCTTTAGTTTGGGAAATATATGATAAGAATGCAGGACTACTTTACATTGTGTGCGATGGTCATAACGATTTTTTATCAGAACCAGAAGCACCACCAATAAAGCTAGAAACATTCTGGCCTTTCTTCGCATTGTCATTCAATGAGATTGAACACAAAGAGTTACTTTATCCTCCGTCTGATATTAAACTTCTTGCCCCAATGCAACATGAGTATA
>DUCW01000107.1 GCA_012959595.1 Gemmatimonadota bacterium | reverse complement strand
CTTACGATCTGCCCCGAAGGCAATGCAACAGCCAATCCACTAAAAACCCTATGAGTTCTGCCAGAAAGATGCAACAGCATCTCTAGAGCCTGTTTTTCATCGTCAGGTTTCCCCAAGATTTCCTCACCAGTCCAAACTATCGTATCGCCTCCAATAACTATCGCGTCAGGGTAACTCTGTTGAATCTTCAAGGCCTTATCAGATGACAACCTCACAACATATTCGGATGTTGATTCTTCTGGGAGATGCTCTTCAGAAACATCTGCTGGACAGACAATGAAATCTAAGCCCAGCTGTTTCAAAACCTGACTCCGACGAGGAGAAACCGATGCCAGTATTAGGGTGGTCAGTGTCACTTCTCCAGCACTAGGGTAAATGGGCCTTGATTCACGATGTTAACGTTCATCATTGCACCGAATTCACCTGTAGCTACTCGTCCTGCAGTCAGTCGTTCACAAAGACAGCTTATGAAATAATCATATAGAACCTTGGCTTTGTCTCCAGGAGCAGCATCAATGAAACTGGGGCGACGCCCCTTGCTGGCATCTCCATACAGAGTGAACTGGCTAACCACCAAAACAGACCCTTCTACATCCTCAAGAGATTTATTTTTCTTTCCCTGCTCATCATTAAACACTCTCAGGCCAACTATTTTTTCTGCCAACCATTTCACCTCACTTGGCCCATCCTTAGCCGTAAAACCCACCAAGAGGAGATAACCAACTCCAATTTCACCCTTTATTTTTGTCTGGATGGTTACGGTAGCTTTGCTGACTCTCTGTAAAACTACTCTCATCAGTACATTACATCCTAGTTATGATAAATAGACCAACTCCATGAAACTGACTATTCATTACTTCTTTACTCTCTGCTCAGCGACCACAGAGCTTGCCACAATCCTACAAAAACTCTAACGAATCGTCTAATACATTATACTTACCGATACTACCCTTACATGACTACAAACCTTGAGAATTACGATCAATAGTGATATTTCGAAAGTATCTAGACTGTGCATAGCCTGACCTGATTTGGGCCTTACACCAATAATGTACCTTCAGCTTAAACTGTTGACGATGAAAACACCCAGTACTTCAAAATTCAGTATCGGATCAATTAAGTACTCGTTGTATCTAATTCCTTTGTTAATACTCATTCCTACAGAAGTGATCTCCGCACAACAATCCACTTCCGCTCAGGGTGAAGAGCTTTTCACAAGCTACTGTGCTCGATGTCATGGCGTAGGTGGAACAGGAGGAGAGGGGCCCTCTCTGCAAGGTAGACAATTCGTAAGAGCCAAAGAAGAATCAGACCTAGTTAGGCTTGTACTTACTGGTATATCAGGAACAGTCATGTCAAGAACTTGGATTGCTCTAGACGAAGCCCGCCAAATAGCATCCTATGTTTGGGCCCTTGCACGTGTTGATGACCAACTTGTTGAAGGAAACCCCTCATCTGGAAGTGAGATTTTTTCAAGTATAGGGGGATGTGCAAACTGCCATATCATAAACGGACAGGGAGTAGGCATTGGACCTGACCTTTCTAATGTGGGTGCACGTAGAGGTGTTCCCTTTCTTCGAGAGTCTGTAGTGGCTCCAGGGACATCTATTCCTAGAGGAGAAAGAGGGTCGCACTCTAATTTCCTAGCCGTCAGAGTCGAAATGAGCGATGGAAGGAAATTGAGAGGTATGCGAATAAATGAAGACGCCTTCATCCTGAACTTGCGCGATACAGAGGGTAGATATTACATGCTACAGAAAGACAAAATAGATAAATTAACAAGAGAATTCGGTGAAAGTATCATGCCTGGATACGGATCGACATTAAACAGTGAACAAATCACCGATTTGGTCGCATACATGACAACTTTGCGATAGAGGAGAAAAATACCCAAATGGTAAAATCAAGGTTTCTTTGGTTGATTGTTGGATTGCTATTCTATTTCAATACTCAGATAACCGCTCAGGTTTCCTACCAAAGGCTAGTGAACGCACAATCAGATCATAACAATTGGCTCACTTATTCGGGAACTTATAGTGGCCACCGCTTCTCTCCTCTTAGTGACATCAACACTGAAACCGTAAAACAGTTGGTTCCGAAGTGGGTTTATCAGGTGAAGATCCCTGGCATAGTGGAAACAACTCCTATAGTAGTGGACGGAGTAATGTACCTAACGGAACCACCAAGTAATGTGACGGCCCTTGATGCTGAAACAGGAAGAACTCTCTGGCGTTGGACCAGGCCGATGCCAGATGATTTGATCATTATTGGCTTCCCCCGAGTAAACAGAGGAGTCGCCGTCCTTGATGACCGGGTTTATGTAGCCACACTAGATGGATATCTGGTAGCACTTGACGCAAGTTCTGGTGACGTTCGATGGGAAACCCACGTAGCCGACAATGCACTCGCCCATTCATTGACATTGGCTCCTTTAGCTATTGACGGCAAAGTGGTCGTAGGTATCAGCGGTGGAGAGGCTGGGATAAGGGGATTCATCGATGCGTACGATGCCGAAACAGGAGAATTGGCTTGGAGGACTTGGACTATTCCGAAACCAGGTGAGCCTGGTGCTGAAACTTGGGGTGGTAGCTCATCGATGCACGGGGCGGGAGCCACTTGGTTGACTGGGAGCTACGATCCAGAGCTGGACCTACTCTACTGGGGTATCGGAAACCCTGGTCCAGACTGGAACGGAGACGTGCGACCCGGTGACAACCTTTATACCAGTGGCATCATGGCCTTAGAGGGTAAGACAGGTAAAATGAGATGGCACTTTCAGGCTACCCCTCACGACACCCACGATTGGGACTCAAACCAGATTCCAGTCTTGGTCGATGCAGATTGGGAAGGACAACCCAGGAAGCTTCTTCTTAATGCTAACCGTAACGCCTTTTATTATGTATTGGACCGTGAAACCGGAGAGTTCCTTCACGGTACACCATACGCTAAGCAGACTTGGGCAGAGGGGCTGAACGCGACTGGCCGTCCAATAACCATCCCCGGGATGGAACCTTCTTATGAAGGCACTCTGGTTTGGCCAAGTCTGCAAGGAGCTACCAACTGGTTCAGTCCATCCTATTCGCCTTTAAACAGAACTTTCTATGTGTCAGTCAGAGAAATGAGTGCCATCTACTACAAAACAGATGTTGAGTATGAAGAAGGACGACCATACATGGGTGGTGGCGAACAAAGGTTAGACGGTGATGATGCTCAAGGATGGGTCTACGCGCTCGACGCACTCACCGGGAAGAAGCAGTGGGAATTTCGACTGCACTCGCCTCCCTGGTCAGGAGTATTGTCGACCGCAGGAAATCTAGTATTCGGAGCCTCCAATGAAGGAAATTTTTTCGCCTTAGATGCTACAAGTGGAGAGGCCTTATGGTCTTTTTATTTTGGTGCTGGGGCACGTACTAACCCGATGTCTTTCAAGCAAAAGGGTGATCAATATGTAGTTTTTTCAGGAGGAAACAGTGTCTACGTGTTCGGACTCGCCAATTAATGATTCATAAAAGTTACATCAACCGTAGAACTTCAAAAGAACAAAAACCAGAACTCCAGTAATGGAAACATAGAGCCATATTGGGAATGTGTATTTAGCAACACTCCGATGACTATCAAAGCTCCCCCTAAGAGCGTGATAAAGTGTAGTGAACACCATGGGTAAAGCGATTATTGAGAAACAAATATGGCTGATCAGAATGAAGAAGTAGACTACTCGTACAGCCCCCTGGGATAGGAAGAGGGTATCTCCATGAAAATAATGATAAGTCACGTAACTGATCAGAAACAAAGCTGAAAAAAACACAGCAGTCAACATAAATCGTTTGTGCCTATCTGCTCGACTTTGTTTGATGCTCCACCAACCCCCGAGTAGACAAACTGCACAAGACGCATTCAGTAGAGCATTCGTTGCAGGTAGAAG
>DUCW01000106.1 GCA_012959595.1 Gemmatimonadota bacterium | reverse complement strand
GCTTATCACATCCTGGGGCTGGAGAAGGTCCCAAGGGTCGGGCTGTTCGCCCGTTAAAGTGGTACATGAGCTGGGTTTAGAACGTCGTGAGACAGTTCGGTCTGTATCCGTCGTGGGCGTAGGAGTGTTGAGGAAAGCTGTCCCTAGTACGAGAGGACCGGGATGGACTGACCCCTCGTGTACCGGTTGTTCCGCCAGGGGCATTGCCGGGTAGCGACGTCAGGAAAGGATAACCGCTGAAAGCATCTAAGTGGGAAGCCTCCTCCAAGATGAGCACTCCCAGAACGTAAGTTCTCAGAAGGGCCGTGCGAGACTAGCACGTTGATAGGCGGTAGGTGGAAGTGTGGCGACACATGTAGCCGAGCCGTACTAATAGCCCGTGAGGCTTGACCAGTTCCCCCAGATTCATCTTTTCAAAACTTCCAACACCCTTGGATACATCATGAGTCACTTCATGAGGTTTACTTCTTCTCTCTACCTGAACTTGATTGTTGCTGGTGGCCTTAGCGCAGGGGATACACTCGTTCCCATCTCGAACACGACCGTTAAGTCCTGCCGCGCGGATGGTACTGCCGGGGAGATCCGGTGGGAGAGTACGTCGTCGCCAGCACATCTACGAGCCTACTGTTCCTTAATGGGACAGTAGGCCTTTCTTGTTTTTGGAATATTAAGTTGATAGAAATTGCTGAAGTGTTGAATAGATTGAACTGAAAGAATCACTGGTATGGTAATTCAGTTGATACCCACAAAGTAATTTCCCATAATGATAAACGGTCCTTGAAATCACTGTCTTCTTGCGTCAAAGTTTTTTTAAAATCAGGAACACAATTATATGATGTCTCGTGCGGGTTATGTTGCACTGGTGGGCCTTCCTAACGCAGGGAAGTCTACACTCTTGAATGGTTTTTTGGACCAAACACTTTGCATCGTTACGCCTAAAGCCCAAACAACTTGGAAGCAGGTCATTGGTATTCGCACTTCAGATGAGGTGCAGGCCATCTTCGTTGACACGCCAGGACTTTTGAGGGCTGACAATTTACTACACGAATCAATGGTAAGAGAAAGCCAGGAAGCTATTCGCGAAGCTGATTTGGTTCTTTTGGCCGTGGATGGTACTGATCCACCGAATAAAGAAGAAAGAGTGATGCTAAGAGAAAATTTATCATTGTCTAAAGCACCTCTCGAAGTTCTGATAAATAAGATTGATCTTGCTTCTCCAGCGGACATTTCTCGAATAACAAGTTGGGCCACTTCAGAACTTCAAGCCAATCCTTTTGGTGTTTCCGGATTACATGGTGACGGTTTGGAGAAAGTTTGGAAGAAAATCGCGGACAGTCTTCCGGAATCACCCTTCCTCTATCCCAAAGATGATATAGGATCGGCTCCCGTCCGATTTTTTGTAGCAGAGTTTATTCGTGAAGCTGTCTTCGATCAGTACAGCCAAGAAGTACCTTATGCGGTGTATGTGTCGATTGATGAATTCAGAGAGGGGCAGGATCCTATCTATGTGAAGGCTAACCTGATTGTGGAGCGAGACTCCCAAAAAATGATCGTCCTGGGCAAAAGAGGAAGAAGCATCAAGAAATTGGGTGAGCTTGCCAGGAGGAAGATAGAGGATTTTCTAGAGAGGCGGATTTATCTTGATTTGTGGGTTAAGGTTTTACCCAACTGGCGAAGGAGAAAAGGGGATCTAGAACGCTTAGGATTCCATCTTCCCAAAGCTGGACGGAAATAATTTATTTATAGTTTGGGGAATGCAAACTGCCCATAAACGGATTCATTTCCAGCAAAATAGGGAAAACTCTCCTGTCGGAAAATTTTCCACGATTCATAGATTTTTTGAAAACTAGAGTTTTCAGAGCTTTGTTCCTCAAGGTAAGAATTACTCTGCTCCCACGCTTCGTCTAGTATGTCAGTCGGAAATTCACGCACTTTCACATCATGGTCCTCGACAAGACGCATTAGGGCTCTGGGATTTTGGGCGTCGTATTTGGCCAAAGTCAAAAGGTTGACTTCGCTACAGGCCGAAGCAAGAACCTCTTGGTAAGTTTCCGGGAGCTCCTCCCACGCTTCACGATTAATTTGAAGTGCTGTTGAGGGACCAGGTTCCCACCAGCCTGGGATATAGTAATTTTTGGCGATCTCATGGAAACCAAGCTTCTCGTCATCATAGGGTCCGACCCACTCAGTGGCGTCGATAGCTCCTCGCTCCAGTGCAGGATAAATATCAGCTGCTCCCAGCACCTGTACTGTGACTCCTAACCGAGACATGATTTCTCCTGCTAGTCCAGGAATACGCATTCTCAGGCCTTTAAGATCGCTTAATGACCCTACCGGTTCTCTGAACCAACCTCCAAATTGGGCACCAGTATTTACGAAGGGAAAGTTGATTATTCCGAAATCCGAGTAAACTTCCCTGAGCAATTCCTGTCCTCCACCCTGGGTCAACCAGGCTGTTTGCTGTCGGGAGTTGAACCCGAATGGGATAGATGTTCCGAAGGCCAGAGCAGAGTTCTTACCTATGTAGTAGTAGTCACTGGTGTGGCCTGCATGAACGGTTCCCGACTGGACTGCGTCCATTACCTGGAGAGCAGGTACGATTTCACCCGCCGAAAATACTCTTATTTTAAAATGTCCACCAGTCAGTGTTTCTACTCTTTCTGCAAGTAAATCAGCGGCCCCAAATAACATGTCTAGACTAGGGGGAAAGCTGGACGTGATTCTCCAATTAATGTCTGGTCCAGATACGGGAGAGTTTTCATTCAGTTGAGATTCTTCTTCGGAGCAGGAAGTGAGAATGCTCGTTGCTGCAGTCCCTAGTGCAGTTTTCTTGACGAAGGTTCTGCGATTTAAAGCACACATAGTTGATCCTCACAGTGTTTGGAGGCCGTGACAAAGGGTTCTCTCAATCAGCAGCAATAAAGAGTTGAGAGATACGTTCTGTTTCTATTTTAGGACTGACAAATGAGATGAGCGTATAGACTAATGACGAAACGATGATGGCAGGGAATACCTGGTGTAGGTATTCTTCCCATGGCCAAAAGAATAAAACAGCGAGCCCAGTTAGGAAGGACCCGATTACAGCCTTGCTGTTGCCGCGACTCCAGTACAGTCCGAATGTCATGGATGGGAGGAAGCACGCAGCATACATACTTCCAGACAGTGCAGTCAATCCGACTATGCTTCCAGGAGGGTCAAGGGCAATTCCCATGGTGATAGCGGCAAAAAGTACTACATAAGCTTTAGTGAATTTCAAAGTTGTTTCTTGAGAGTCTGTGGGCCATAAGAGCCCCCGTATGTCTCTTTCGGCAGTTGAGGCCATCACAAGTAGGACGCTGTCCAGAGATGACATAGCAGCTGCTACCATAGCAACCAACAGGAATGAAGAAACAACTGGGGAAAAAACACCTTCCGTGATCAAAAGAGTTGGCACTACTAGGTCAGTGTCTCCTAGGCCATCTCCGATTACTCTATGGGCATAGATTCCAATAGGTACTAACAGTAAATAGACCGAAGTAAATGCGAGTGTGCTGACTATCATACCTCTGCGAGCAGCAGCAGCACCTTCCAGGGCGTAAAAACGAGCAAGTTGTCTTGGCTCAACCGCCATCTTTATGGTTGCAGAAACCAAAACACCGAACAGCATAGGCAGGGCTACTCCACCGTTCCAGGTGAATAGATGTGAGGTGCTGGCAGTTTGTCTGATCTCGTGAAAGGATCCTAGTCCTCCGGCAGCATTCACAGTTCCGATAAAGAGTAGCACTGCTGCGATAGACATGATGATACCCTGGACGGCATCAGTTTTGACTACTGAAATGAATCCACCTGTCGCTGTATAAGCTACGACTATAAAGAAGATGACTATGATAGCTATTTTGTAAGGGATATCCATGAAAGTTTCTAAAAGGTTTCCGATTCCCTTAAAGACGGCGGTCATGTAGAACAAACTTGCAAAGAT
>DUCW01000105.1:3483-3963 GCA_012959595.1 Gemmatimonadota bacterium | reverse complement strand
ATTCCTTGAGTAGAGGCACGATCGAAAACCTCATTTTAGTCGGAGGATTTAAAGATTTCGGATTGACCCGGAGAGAGCTTTTATGGCAGCTAGGGTTGTGGATGGGCCCTAGAGAAGATCTGAAACCTATGACAGTAAGGAAGAAGCAGATTCAGACCGAGCTGAAATTGGAAGACCCTAATGCAGCAATCACATTCCCAGAACTTACGGCCACTGAACAAATAGTCATGGAATATCGCATGCTTCATTTCTCCGCAGGTTTTCACCCACTATCATTTCTCCGCAAAAAATTAGACGGTAAAGCAATTTTTAGTAACCGTCTGTGTGAACTACCCAACCATCATCCTGTAAAGGTATCTGGAATTGTTGTAGCTCGGCAAAAACCTTCCTCTGCAAAAGGATATGTATTCATCTCATTAGAAGATGAGCATGGCTTCATCAATGTAGTGGTGAATCCCGAGTTATATAAGAAATTTTACT
>DUCW01000105.1:2980-3324 GCA_012959595.1 Gemmatimonadota bacterium | reverse complement strand
ACTTCAGCTAAGAATTTTCAAGATCTCTTCTCTCGAGGTAGAATTGCATGCCATCCCAATCAACCGAAGGAGAAAAAACATCGAAGTAACTGTCCACATCTTTCCTGGGTAAATATTTTGACATCTCCTGACGAACTTCCTTTTCGAACAATTCCCGATCAAAATCTCCCGATTGGTTCATCTGGGCGTAAACTTGATCCTGGAAGGCAACTAGCCTTTCACGCATTTCCAATACCCGTACTTCAAAATCGGAGTGGATCCCGAAGTGTGCAACTCCAACATTCTCTGCTTGAAAATTGAAGCAGTTTTCAATGGCCATGACACTTCCAATGTAGGTACACTCG
>DUCW01000105.1:0-2970 GCA_012959595.1 Gemmatimonadota bacterium | reverse complement strand
TCAAGAGTATCCAACCAAAGTGCTACGTCTACTCCCGGTGGAGGAGTCGGAGGATACACCGGGGCTTGTCTAGTAAAAATTGCCCCGAGAGCATCTCCTGCCAACAAACAACCGTCTATTTCTTCGAGATAGGAAACGTGATGACCAACGTGACCAGGTGTGGCAAAGGATCGAATGTTTGGCACTGGACATTTGGTTGGGGAATCCCAAATGCACACCCTATCTAAATCCATCGGTAAAACTTCCCCCCATAAACGATCATGTGAATCCCCAAAAGTCCTCTTAGTGCTCTCTACCAAACGCCTGGGATCAACCAGGTGAGCGACAGCTTCGGGATGCACATGCACCTGCATGCCAGGATTCTCAGAAACCAAATGGCCCACTCCTCCTGCATGATCGAGATGGACGTGTGTGAGCAGAACATGATGAATATCGGAAAACTTCACACCGAAATCTTCCAGACCGCTCTTCAAACCTTCAAGAGAGGTCGATGGACCAGGATCAACTATCGCTGGTTCTATAGAATCTATCCAATAAGAAGATATCAGCCCATTGATACCTTGGAACGAGACGTCAACAGGAACTACTAACATCAGATCAGTTCAGAGACATTGTTCTACAGAGCAATATCATCTTTTTTCGATGGGCACAAAGTCTCGCCTCTCGGAGCCTAAAAAGATCTGCCTAGGACGCGATATCTTCTGTTCTTTATCCTCAAGCATCTCCTGCCATTGAGCCAACCAACCTACGGTCCTTGGAATTGCAAAAAGGACTGGGAACATTTCGACAGGGAAACCCATTGCCTGATAAATCAGGCCTGAATAAAAATCGACATTAGGATAGAGGTTTCTTGAGACGAAAAAATCATCATTCAAAGCAATCCTTTCAAGCTCCAAAGCTATATCTAATAACGGGTTCTTTCCTGTCACTTCGAACACATCCGAAGCAGTCTTCTTAATTATACTAGCTCGTGGATCATAAGCCTTATACACTCTATGACCAAAACCCATTAGGCGCTCTTCTTTCCGTTTGACTCCATCCATGAAATCTGGAATATCGTCGACTGAACCAATTCTCTGAAGCATCCTCAAAACAGCTTCGTTTGCTCCTCCATGTAGTGGCCCATATAAAGCCCCCATCGCTCCAGCAAGAGCTGAATAAGGATCGGAACGACTACTCCCAATAGTTCTCATCGCTGTAGTGGAACAATTCTGTTCGTGATCCGCATGCAAGATAAACAGGACGTCCAAAGCTTTCTCTAAAACAGGGTTAGGTTTTTCTTGGTTCCCACGAACCCTAAAGAGCATGTTCAAAAAGTTAGAAGTGTAAGACAGTTTATCATTAGGATAACTGGCCGGCATACCTTGATGATGCCGGTAAGCAAAAGCTGCCAATGTAGGCATCTTCGCCACCAATCTCTGGATTTGCAATCGACGAAGCTCAGGATCGCTGACTTGACCCGCCTCGGGATAAAAAGTGCCAAGTGCTGCCACAGAACTAATCAGCATACTCATAGCATGAGCATCATAACGAAACCCATGCATTACTTGTCGAATATTTTCGTGGACGTTCGTATGACTCTTAATATCATATGTAAACTGGTCCAACTCCGATGCTTGGGGTAACTCGCCGTGCAGAACAAGATAAGCTACTTCGAGAAAAGTACTCCTCTCGGCAAGCTGTTCAATAGGGTATCCTCTGTATTCCAAAATCCCTTTGGATCCGTCTATGTACGTTATAGTACTGCGAGTCGAAGCCGTATTTGAAAATCCAGGATCATAAGTCATCATCCCGAAATCATCGTCATTTACTCTAATCGCTCTTAAATCCATCGCTCTTATAACATCGCCCTCCAGAATATCCACTTCATATTCACTGCCAGTTCGATTGTCGCGAATCGTTAGAGTGTCTTTACCATTAGTCACTTTTTCAGCCCTCTACTCTCCAATAACGGTTCATCAGATGGAATCTTTACGATCAAGATCAAATACATCCAGATCTGAAAAATCCGTACGCTTGTCAACTTAAAATCTAAACCTACCCAATTAAGTACTCATCCTGAAGTGCAGTCACACTTCCCAACTGTAAGCCAAATAAATAGGACACCAAAGAGTGCCCAAAGTGCCGGGAGCGGGACTCGAACCCGCAAGGGCCTAAGCCCGCCGGATTTTGAGTCCGGTGCGTCTACCAATTCCACCATCCCGGCGGTGTAGATTTCATATACTATTCTACAACAGCCAACTCTTCAGGTACATCCGTTCATATCACCTTACTCGTGACCATCAAAGATCTTTAAATCGAAGATTCCAACCATGTCGTATGTGATCCTAAGTTAATAGCCAAGTGTTCACCGTCAGTCCCCGAAGATGCCCCATGCCAATGCTCCTCTCCAGCATCGATAATAACCATGTCTCCAGGATTAAGATTGATTTCTTCACCAGCACGGTCTTTCACAACACACTGGCCCGAAAGTCCAAATAATATCTGAACATCGTCATGTGAGTGCCAGTAAGTCCTTCCACCTTCACCAAAGGTGACTCTATAGGCACGTACTGGAGCCCCATCATCCCGTCCCAACATGGGCTGTGTCAACGCTGGAAGAACAAAATTCGCATCGTCGACTAAACCATGGGCTCGTTCTGTTTTCCCTATAACCTTCATGTCTACACCAGTCCTAAATCAAGGATAAATATTACACGATTTAAGTTGTTCACTCTCTTTTGACTGCAATTGCTTTCACCTCGAACCTGGCCCCGAAAAGTAACTGTCCCGATCCTACGAAAGCCCGAGCAGGAAACTCTTTCTCAAAATAAGTTCTATAGACTCCGTTGAAAGCGTCATAATCAGACACGTCAGAACTGAAAACATCGACATATACCAAGTCATCCATAGTCATGTCCGCCGCCTCTAAACTAGATTTTATATTATCTAAAACAATTCGTGCTTCGGTTTCAGCAGTTTCTGGAACTT
>DUCW01000104.1:3144-3978 GCA_012959595.1 Gemmatimonadota bacterium | reverse complement strand
CTACCAGTGGCCACTGTTCCACGACCAGTAATTGAGAAAACATCCTCTACAGGCATCAAGAAGGGTTTATCAATGTCTCTTTCAGGTTCTGGTATAAAGCTGTCTACGGCATCCATCAATTCCTGAATGCATTCAGCATCTGCACCCTCACCATCCGCTTGAAGAGCCTTGAGGGCACTACCGCGGATTATAGGTGTATCATCACCAGGAAAATCGTACTCATTCAGCAGTTCTCTCACTTCTAGCTCCACCAACTCGAGCAACTCTTCATCATCGACCTGGTCGACTTTGTTCAAGAATACAACAACATGAGGAACGTTGACCTGCCTGGCCAGAAGGATATGCTCTCGTGTCTGAGGCATTGGCCCATCCGCAGCACTAACTACTAAAATAGCACCGTCCATCTGAGCTGCACCGGTGATCATATTTTTCACGTAGTCTGCATGCCCCGGACAATCCACATGAGCGTAGTGCCGAGCATCTGTTTCATACTCCACATGTGCGGTAGCAATAGTGATGCCTCTTTCCCGTTCCTCTGGAGCCTTGTCAATCTGATCGAACGCGACCGCATCACCACCATGCTTCTTTGCTTGAGTGGTAGTGATAGCCGCAGTCAGAGTAGTCTTGCCGTGATCGACATGTCCAATTGTACCGACGTTTACATGTGGTTTGTTGCGTTCGAATTTCTGTTTGCCCATCATTATCCTCGCAGTGTTGGACCTTAAACTATAATGGTCACTGTACCGTTAAAACCTCTAAAACAAGCTCCGACCGGGATTTGAACCCGGGACCTCCTCCTTACCAAGGAGGCGCTCTACCACTGAGCTATCGGAG
>DUCW01000104.1:0-3103 GCA_012959595.1 Gemmatimonadota bacterium | reverse complement strand
AGGCTGATGCTCTAGCCAACTGAGCTACTCCCGCATAGTACTCTAATTTCATCTAATTCCTTTGGATTTGCTATGGTGGGGGTAGGATTCGAACCTACGAAGGCTGAGCCAGCAGATTTACAGTCTGCCCCGTTTGACCGCTTCGGTACCCCACCGGCTAACGATCAGGGGCCTGTATCCTGCAGTTATCCCTCCCAGGAGTGACGTTCTATGTCCTATATCCAAATGCCCACTAATCACGATTTTCCTGTCCAGCTTGGTAAAATAACTGTACAATAAGCCCCTATCAAGCCCTCCGGAGCAACTAAAACAAGCTATCAATCAAAATGATCTAACGACCCTAGATTCCTAAGCAGGAAAGCCTGTCGGTCTACATCCCTACCCATAAATCTGTTGAACAAGGCTTCGGGTTCGTCACTGTCTCCTTGGGTAAGGATTGATTCCATGTATGCCTTTCCCACTGCAGGATTCATGATGCCTTCTTCTCTAAACTTACTGAATACATCAGCCTCTAATACCTCTGACCACAAGTAGGAATAGTATCCAGAGGCATAACCTCCAGCAAAAAGGTGAGAAAATATAGTAGTCGAATGCAATTCACTAAAATTGGATTGGATAGAGAATGGAAGCAAAATTTTCTGGATGTATTTCATTAAATCAGAAGAGTCCTCTGGTGGATTGTCCCTATGAAGCCGAAGGTCTAGGGAGCCTAAAGCCAACTGCCGCATTTGGTTTAAGCCACCCATGAATTGGCGCGCCTCTCTCAGCCGCGAAGAGATTTCAACGGGAATACTCTCGCCAGTTTCAAAATGACCAGAAATAAGTGGTAAGACTTCATCTTCCCAAGTCCAATTTTCCATCAATTGCGATGGGACTTCAACGAAGTCCCAGGCAACGTTAATTCCAGCCATTGGTGCAATCGGGACCGAGGAAGTGAGATGATGCAACAAGTGCCCAAACTCATGGAATACAGTCTGCACTTCTCTATGAGTCAAAAGCGCCGGAGTTTTTCTTTTCACAGGGGTCAAGTTCCCTGCTATGATTCCAGAATGAGGTGCAAAACCATCTTCTGAAGGCCCTCCTGTCCTCAAATCATTCATCCAGGCCCCCTGTTTTTTCCCTTCACGAGGATGCCAGTCGGTGTAAAAACAGCCCAACTTCCTATTTGAATCTTTCGAAAAAATCTCGTAAAAACCCACATCTGGATGCCAAATTTCCTCGATCTCTTTCTCGACGACTACTAGCCCGAAAACTTCCTCTACCAATTTGAAGAGGCCCTCCAAAACTCGTTGGATCGGAAAATAAGGACGGGTAATTTCATCATCGATGCCGAACAGGGTCGACTTGAGGTCTTCTTTCACAAAATCGACGTCCCAAGGTTGTAGGTCCTCCAGCCCCATTCCTAAAGCATGCTCCTTCAACTGAGCAACATCTCTCTTCCAGTATGGTTCGGTTTCCTCGGTCAGACCATCAACAAAGCCAAAAGCCACTCCCCCTGTCTTAGCCATCCTATCTTCAAGAGTGTAATCTGCGAAATCCTTATACCCTAAGACCTTCGCCAACCTGCTTCTAAGATTTAACAGATCTGTAATGATAGATATGTTAGAAAATCTTCCATCTCGACAACGGGTAACATAGGCAACGTACAGCTCACGCCTAAGATCCCTATCTTCAGCGTACTTCATCACTGGTTCAAAAGAAGGATAGTCCAAAGTCAACAGCCAACCTTTCTTATCTACTCCTTCCGCTTTCTGGCGAGCTAGTGACAGGTGTTCCTTGGGCAAGCCATCCAGTCGAGAACGATCTTCTAGACAAAGCGAATATGCACTGGTAGCGTCAAGAACATTCTCTGCGAATTTCTGTTCCAGTTGTGATATCTCAAGTCGTACAGCGGTCAGCCTATCTTTATCCTCCTGTGATAAGTCAGCTCCAGATCTCTTAAATTCATTCAGTGTGTTATTCAAATGGCGCTTCTTAATGCCCCTCAACTTTCCTGATTCAACGGTTTCCGAGAAATCAAGCAACCTCTTCCAGAGTAACTGATTTAGTGTGATACTCGACCAAAATTTTGTCATAAAAGGTAAGACTTCGTTAAAAGCTTCACGAAGCTCGCGAGTTTCGGCTACTGACATGAGATGAGTGATTGGTGCCACTCGAGTTTTTACACGCTCCAAAATATCGTCTAGCAGTCCCAATGTGTTTTGAAAACTGGGTTCCTGATCGGTCGATGTGAGCCCGTCAATATCTCTTTCGGCTTGTTTCAGAATTTCTTTTACTGCCGTAATAACATGCTTGGATTCGATGAGATGGAATGGAATACGATCGCAATCTTGAAGTAAGGGATTGGTGGAGATTTTCTTATTCATTTTAGCGTTCTCAAATAATTACAAGGAATGAATCCCAGGACTTCCTTACACCACGTTATACTCACCAGCCACTAGGCCACTCTCAAATCTCTCCCAACGAAGTGAATCAATATCAACGGTCTTCGCAGACCCATCCAACACTTCTTCTGCAAGTAGTAGCCCACACACTGGTCCATGCATAAAGCCATGCCCACTAAACCCTGTGCAGGAATACAAACCCTCCACTTGGGGAAGTTTTCCTAAAATAGGTTGAGCATCAGGGGTTACTTCATACAACCCGGCCCACTCGGTCAAAACTTCTGAAAATTCTAACACCGGCATTCGATCTACAGCATGTGCAAAATGAGTCATCCGCCATGCTGCATCGACACTAGTGTCGAATCCAGCTGGCTGGTCGGGGTTAGACATTCCTGTAAGGATACCACCACTCTCATAGTGAAAATAAAGTGATTTAGAAAAGTCTATTACAAAAGGAAATTCGGGCCCGATACCTTCAATCGGTCGGGTTACCATAATCTGTCTTCTGACCGCTTCCATTGGGAGATCAATCCCTGCAAATTTACCTACAACACCAGACCAGGGCCCTGCTGCTATTATAACGGTTGGAGTGTCTATCCATGTGCCATCCTCAAGCCCAACAGACTGTATACGCCCAGTTTCTACCCGAATGTCCGATACTGATCTGCTTGTTTCTAATTGAGCACCCAGACTGCGAGCCTGTGTGGTATATCCCTGAA
>DUCW01000103.1 GCA_012959595.1 Gemmatimonadota bacterium | reverse complement strand
ACAAATTTAAATTATGCAACTCTTTGTTGTTTTTCTCATCCACATATAGATTGTATTTAAAGTTCTTTAACTGTGACAGTGTGTGGTAAGAATGGTAATATATTCTTTGTTTTTTGTGCACCTTTTTTTCACCAGTTGAAATTCTTTGTAAATCTCTAGCGAATCTCCTGGAAACTGCCCTAGAAGATCTTAAACACCGGAGCCAAAGTGTCCAAAGTGTTCGCATCACAGCTTTGTGGGAAGGAGGGTCTTGGTCGTTGAATCACATACTGCGAACCCCCTCGATATCCCACGAAGACATCTACCGTGCTATGTACGGTCGTATACTACTCTCTCCACCTGTTTGTCCCATAGAAAAACTTATATTGGAGTTTTTTCAGTTTTGTACTCTCGAACCACAAGAAAATCTCTTCAATCATAAGAAAGCTCATTGGGAAGTGTCCCCTAACAAAAGAATAACAGAAGGAACAATCCCACCTCTACTGCGAGAAGCTATAAAGGAAATGAAATTGAGAATGGGCTTCTCCCCTCTTTACCGCATCGTAGAGATTGACCCTTTGTCACGTATTCCAGAACGGCGACATGCTCTATTGAATCTTGACATTTAGATCTCTCTATTCTGGCCACAGGGATTTTTTGAAATATAAGGACATGGCTATGATCAACTCCTCAAATTCAAGTGAAAACAACAAATGCTATGATCATAGCATCCGGCTACGTATCCTTAACCCCCCCCTCCCCATTCAAGTCGATATAGACCAAACTGGGCTACCCATGTATTACTACTCTAAAAATAAAAAACGCTTAAAAATTTCTGTTATCCAAGAACGATGGAGAATAGACGACGAATGGTGGCGAGAGCAGATATCTAGAAAATACTTCACTGCTATTTTAGAGAATGGATTAATAATAACCGTATTCCAAGACCTGCTATCACAAAAATGGTATAGTCAGTAGATCTTAGGGCATATCGGCTCTCAAGAGATAATCCCGACTTCTTACTTCACTCCTCTCTCACTCGTTACCAGTCAGTTCAGACCAACCCTGAGCATACAAGTCAACCATACGGGGTAGATATCCTGGGTACTGAGCCCCTATAGTCTTCAATTTATTTCCATCTATTTCTACGATTGCCAATGAGTCAGTCCCTTCGAAAAGGATTTCACCATCAGGTGCGATCGCCAGAGATGGACCGCCGATATCTATCCCAAACTCAGAAAATGGACGGTTTACAGATATAAGGTAAACTTCAGACATAATGGCATTAGCCCTAAGGATTAATCTCCAACGTTTATAGGTCTCACTAGGTGTCGCACGTGGCACCAAAAGTAATTCTGCACCTTGTGCACGAAGGATCTGGGATCCTTGTGGACGATTAATATCAGAACAAATCTGAACACCTATAGTAACTTCAGGCATCGGAATAACCGTTGGAGGATCGGTTCCAGGCATGTAATGTGAAGTCTCCCAATAACCCTCTTCTTCAGGAAGATGAATCTTACGGTATCGGTCTATCAACTGTCCATTATTATCATAAAAAAGTGCTGTATTATATCTTTTACCTGTTTTCGAATCGGTTACAATCGCACCTCCTAGTAGGGCAATACCTACTTCTGAAGCCATTCTAGAGAATACCTGCTGACGCAGCCCACCCGAAGGTTCTGCGTCTTCCTCAATAGACTCGCGGGTAGCTGGAGACCATGGATTAAGAGGAAGTTCCGGAAGGACGGCCAAAGTTGCACCGGAACCCTTAGCTTCCAGTAAATACTCTCTGAGTCGCGAGTGATCCGAAACTTCTAAAAATACATCCGTTAACAACGCTACAAGAATACGATCGTCCATCAATTTCCTCTCTTTCCATAATTTTCCTCCTGACCAATTCAGAGAGAGTTTATTGATTTTAATTGCCCAGAACAACTAAGCAAACTATACTTTCTCTTCACCCGAATAAAAACCGAATATATATGCTTAAGCACCCTTACATTGAATTACATTGCCACTCAGGATTTTCATTCTTAGATGGAAGCTCACATCCCCAAGAATTAATACTTGAAGCTTTAAAAGCAGGATACCCTGCTATAGCCCTAACCGATCACAACGGGCTATACGGATCTATGGAATTCGCACACGAAGCACGCAAAAATGGACTCCAGGCAATCACTGGCTCCGAAATCACAATCGTACTGGACGTATGCGATGTGCCCAAAAGACTAAGTTCATTAACCATATCCGATGGAGAGGATGACACTCTATCTAAGGGATGCCACTTAACTATTCTGGCTGAAAACATCGTAGGCTATTCCAATCTTTGTAAACTTATCAGTGAAGCTCACCTTAAAAAAAAATCCTCCTATCCCCACGTTCTTCTTTCTTCCCTATTAACTCAAACAGAAGGACTCACCATACTCACTGGCTGTCGTAAAGGACCACTTTCGATAGCACTCAAAGATAGCTTCAATACCGCCGAAGTTCTTGTTCGAAAGCTTAAAGACTCCCTAAATCCAGATCAGTTATTTATTGAAATTCAAGACAATGAAAGAAAAGGAGACAAGTATAGGAATAAAAGCCTTGGATGCCTAGCAGATCGTTTCAATATTCCCTTAGTGGCCACCAGAAACGTCCACTACCATGACCCAAGCCGAAGTCGAATCCAAGATGTTTTAGTGTCCATTCGAAATCGAACCACTCTAGACGGATCCCACAGATGGAGGCGCCCAAATACCCAATTCTATCTTGCTTCTCCAGAAGAAATGTTCCATCGCTTCCAAAATCGTCCTGATGCCTTGAAACAAACTCTAAAAATAGCAGAAAAATGTGCAAATTTCGATCTTACTCAAAACCTCGGATACACCTTTCCAGATTTCCAAAAAAATAGTCAAGAAAAATCTCTGGAGTCACTCAAATCCAAATGCTTGTCACAATTGGATAATTATTACGAAGGATCACCATTAGCAAATGAAGCCCGTGAGCGTCTCTACCAAGAACTTTCCCTCGTAGACACCCACAATCTGGCAGGTTTTTTCCTTGTCTATAGTGAGATCATAGAACTTGCCGAAGAAATTTCTTCGAAATTACGAACAGGCGTACCAAGAAATCAGAGTGGACTCCCTCCAGGAAGAGGAAGGGGATCTTCGGGATCTTCCATCATCTGTTATCTCGTCGGTCTTTCTCATATAGATCCTGTCAAATCAAACCTATTCCTTGGTCGTTTCCTCAACGAAGACATGCAGACTATACCAGATATCGATCTTGATTTTCCACGAGACATCAGAGAAGAACTGATTCTCCAGATCTACAAAAAATATGGACATGACCATGCTGCTCTAGTATGCACATTCTCTACATACCGAGTACGCTCTGCTATCCGTGAAGTCGGAAAAGTACTGGGCATCCCCGCAGAAATATTAACAAAGATATCCAAATCCATAGAACGCCATCCAGAAAAATGTCTTTCGGAAATCCTCAGGCCCCTTTCGGATTTCTCCTTAAAAACCACATCTCCATTGTGGAAGACTTTCCACCAGCTTGTCAAAGACATACTCGGCCTTCCTCGTCATATCTCTCAACATGTTGGTGGAATGATAATTTCGAGTCGACCCCTAACAGAAATGGTTCCCCTAGAGCCAAGTCCCCGAAGAGATCGAACCCTTTGTCAGTGGGATAAAGACTCTTGTAATGACGCTGGATTTATAAAAATAGACTTCCTCTCTTTGGGCATGCTCTCTCTCGTAGATGAAGCCATTGATTTGATTTATGACCGACACTCTTATGTCCCCAACCTTTCTCGCATCAATTTCAAAGACCAGAAAATTTACGATCAAATTTGCTCAGGTGAAACAATTGGAACATTCCAGTTAGAGAGTCGGGCCCAAATACAAATGGGCCGTCGCATACAGCCTCGCGATCTTAACGATTTAGCCATTCAGATTGCTATCGTTCGCCCGGGGCCTATCCTAGGTGGAGCAATCAACATGTATATACGTAGAAGAGA
>DUCW01000102.1:1042-4029 GCA_012959595.1 Gemmatimonadota bacterium | reverse complement strand
TCATGGTCTTAGTGCCGATGGTATGTGTGGGCCCTCTACATATCGAAGGATCAACACAGATAGACAGCAAATGGGAGACTTTAAGAAATATCAGCTTAAGAGTTCCAGTGAGTTTATTTACTATCGTGGTAAACCTATGTCTATTCAGTGGGATAAAGTATCTACGCACCTTGATCCAGAGGGGTTGGATTTGGTCGGAGGTAGGTCTTCATATTCCGGAAAGAAAAGAGACATAAAGTTTTTTGTGAATCACTGGGACGTATGTCTTTCCAGTGATTCCTGTGTGAAGGTCCTAAACAGAAGAAATATTTCAGTACATTTTTGCATTGATAACGATGGCACCATTCATCAGCTGATGGATCTCAATGATGCAGCATGGCATGCAGGTGGTTACAGCTGGAATCATTCATCTATTGGTGTTGAGATTGCTAATGCCTACTATCCAAAATATCAGGACTGGTATGAGAAGCATGGTTTTGGAAAACGACCGCTGGTTGAAGATCAGGAGATTCATGGCAAGTCCATGAAGCCTTTCATGGATTTTTATCCTGTGCAAAAGGAGGCCTTGAAGGCTCTCTGGGTTGCGTGTCACGAAGGATTGGGGATACCGCTTGAGGCTCCGGAGACGAAATGGGCTGTTGACCCAACCTGTAAATCAAACAAATTTAGGGGATTCTGTTCGCATTATCATCTGACAAGGGGAAAAATCGACTGTGCAGGTCTAGACATAGACAAAATGCTAGAAGAGATTAAGATCAATCCAAGGTACTGCCCGGATAAGTAGATGATGAACGATTGGCAAGGCATGAATCTAATATCTACTCACATCTGCAAGACGAGGGATGTTGGGAACCATGGGAACCTGTTTGGTGGCGTCATGTTATCATGGTTGGATGAGGCTGGCGCAGCCTTAGCAGCGGAATTTGCTGAGACTGGAAAGATTGTTACTAAACACATTTCAGCTCTAGATTTTCAGAGAGCGGTGAGACCAGGTCAATTAATAAAAATTTATGGAAGAATTTCACATCTGGGGCGTACATCCCTCAAAATTGAAATAGAAGCCCGTAGACACAGCGTTTATAATGGAACCCAGAAGCCTGTTTGTAATTGCGAAATGGCTTTCGTTAGGATCGACGGTGATGGTGAGGCTGTCCCAATAGCTCCTCACATTAGAGATAAAATAAAAAATGGAGAAAAAAATGAAAACAGTTAAGTTTGAGTATGTTTGGTTGGATGGTCATGAAACCCCGAATCTACGAAGTAAAGTGAAAGTTGTTGAATGGATGCCAAAGGAAGACATTATAGTAAAAAATCTTCCAATGTGGAATTTTGACGGTTCAAGTACAAATCAAGCCCCAGGCTCAGCGTCTGAGTGTCTTTTGAAACCAGTCAGGATTTATCCATGGAACATGAATTATTATATTGTTTTATGTGAAGTTCAGAACATCGACGGTACGGATCATAGCACGAATGCTCGTTCTGGATTAAGAAAATTAATCAAAAATGCCGATCAGGAAGAATTTTGGTGGGGGTTTGAACAAGAGTACTTTGTTACGAAAGACAGGATTCCTTTGGGCTTTCCACAAGGTGGTTACCCCAAACCTCAAGGTCTCTATTATTGCGGCGTTGGCGGGAATCAAGTTAGGGCCCGCGGTCTAGTTGAAACACACTTGACTACTTGTTTAGGGATGGACATTTTTCTTACGGGAACCAATGCAGAAGTTGCTATTGGCCAGTGGGAATATCAATGTTTCGCTAAAGACACTCTTAAAGCTTGCGATGATTTATGGGTGTCTCGATACGTATTATATAGGTTGGCAGAAGAAGTAGAGCTGGATATCGATATTTCTCCCAAACCAGTGCCCGGTAATTGGAATGGTTCGGGTTGTCATACGAATTATAGTAACAAATTTATGAGAGAAGAAGGCGGAAAGAAATGGTTCATGAACCTATTAGATAGATTGAAATCTCGTCATGCTGATCACATTCTTGCTTACGGGAAAGATAATAGTTCAAGACTTACCGGCAAACATGAAACCCAACACATGGATAAATTTTCTTGGGGTGTAGCCGATCGTGGAGCATCGATAAGAGTGCCATTTCAGGTTGAACAAAACGATTGGAAAGGTTATATTGAAGATAGGCGACCTGCTGCTAATTGTGATCCCTATCAGGTTGCAAGACTAATTTTGGAGACAACACTAGATGATCAATATACAATACAATCAGAATCCTCAGGAGATAAAGCTCCGGGAAAAAAGTAAAAGGCCCCCGTTCAAGTGGGCGGGCGGCAAAGATAGGATGTTCAAGCGTTACCATCTCGCTGGGTTCTTCCCGGAAGCTGAGATCGAAACCTTCGTTGACTGTTTTGCAGGATCGAGCTGCGTCTCCCGGTGGGTCAGAAAAAATTATCCTGAGGCTCAAATAATAATAAACGATAAGTGCCTAGAACTGATTGATATGTTCAGGTTTATGCAAGCTCCAACTTGGTCTTATTTCAAGCGAGAGCTGGAGGTACATTTTCTTAAATATGCGAATCTTTCCGTTGCTGATAGAAAGAAGTATTATTACGAGCAGAGAGATATCTATGCACTCCAACCAGGCTTGCTGTCCCCTGTTCAGCAGGCAGCAACTCTTTATTACTTGTTGATAACGGGCTTTAATGGCATCTGGCAAACTAGTCAAAATTTCAATTACAGGTACGCTACATCCGCCGGCCTGCAAACCATGAATCCGAATGGGTCAGGCTTTGATATGAACAGAATAAAAGAGTTTAGTGACTTTATTTCTACAGTTGCTCTAACTTCGGATGATTTTGAAGATACAGGTGTCTATGCTAGTCCAAGCACCTGGTTTTATGCTGATCCACCATACCGCTGTTCTTTTTCTAGATACAATTCTGCGGGAGAATTTACGGATGTTGATCAGACACGGTTGACCGAATTTTTGAATACGTGTGCCGACAAAGGTGCCTTCTGCACCTTAAG
>DUCW01000102.1:0-994 GCA_012959595.1 Gemmatimonadota bacterium | reverse complement strand
GGGAACAATTTGATTATGACTATTCTCAGCAACATGCTACCCACGCCGACGGAACAATAAAAGAAGGATGGTTTAGTAATAAGTTTGATAACACGTGGAACGCCAGGTATTTTTCAACAAAGTACACGGCCGGCCGTCACAACCACGGAAAGGGTGCAACGGGTACTGAGTTACTAATTAGAAATTATGAAAAATAGCCTACCCGGGGGGAAGAATGAGCTCTTACGAAATTTACAACGATGGACACGGCTTGGTCGAATTAATTGACCATATGGGTGGAGACATAACGATTGTCAACGCCGCCAGGGTGTCTTTTGGAAAAAATAAGGAAACGATTGATGACAAAGACGAAAAACTTATCAGGTACCTTATCAAACATAGACATACTTCGACGCTTGAGCACAATGTTGCTACGTTTCGCTTTACTGTTCCTTTGTTTGTCAGGTCTCAGCATCACCGTCATCGGACTTGGTCTTATAATGAAATTAGTCGTAGGTACACTACTGAGAACTTGAGATTCTATGAGCCAACTGCTTTCCGCACTCAGCACAAGTCAAACCGGCAAGCATCTAACGCAGAAGAAACGATCAATCCGATAATGATTCCAGATCTTTCTAATTCTGACTATGGAGTACGCGCATGTCAAAGAATTTCTGAACATCACGCAATTTCGGTTAATCTATATAATGACTTGATGGCGAAAGGCGTTTGCCGAGAACAAGCTCGAGGTGTTTTACCTCAAAATCTATATACGGAATATTACGGTACGGTGAACCTTAATAACTTGATCAAGTTTATAGAGTTAAGGACCCACGACGGAGCGCAGTGGGAAATTCAACAGGTCGCTTTTGCCTGTTTGAAAATTGCCGAAGAATTGTGGCCACGAGCCGTCTCATCATATAGGGAAATTCGTTCGATTTAGTGGGAATTTTCCTCCAAAGAATAATACTTAGTTCCAACGGGTTCAGTTAAATAAGTTAGAGGTGTTGTTTCC
>DUCW01000101.1:2303-4058 GCA_012959595.1 Gemmatimonadota bacterium | reverse complement strand
GTTTTCTTTAAAAAGAGCGCTTCACCGATACAATAAAGCTAGCGCGTGGATACAGGAACAATTCGATTTTTTCCCAGCGGACCCAGAACTTTCTAATTTGTCATCGCCACTACAGCACAAATTGTTTCTGGTCATATATCTCCGAATTCACCCACCCATGACTTCCGGTTGAACTCGGAACTTAAGTAAGCCGCACACACTGTAAAAAAATTGCGATCCGGAAGCGTAGCGTATGCCAGTATCGACTTACTCCTTCAGGAAACAACTTGTTGATCTCTTACGTAATCCAGGATCAGGTTTTTGTTATCCGCTAACACTCGGGGGTTGGACATCATTTCAACAACAAATCGGCGAGCTTGTATTCTTAAATGTCGATACTCGACTTCAGATAGGGAGGAAAGCCAACTGAGATAGGTGACGAACTTGTTCTGTTCCAGAAGAGCTATTCCAATACCGGCTCCCTCATCTTCCAAACCCTGCCAGGGCGTGGCATCAGAAATTATAACCGGAGTCCCCACCGACAGGGCCTCGCCGATAGCATGTCCAAAACTCTCTGCTTTTGTAGGTAGAATAAAAGCGTCATAAGTACCAACTAGCTGGTGAACATCACCGTAGTCTACCTCACCCCGGTATTGAACTCTGTCCCCTAAATCGTGCTTGGTGATATATTTTTCGCAAAGTCTCCAGTACATCGAATCCACTATTTCGCCATAGATATCCAACGACACTTGCACGTTGCTCTTACCGATTATTTCAAGCGCATAGATAAGGTTTTTTGCGGGGGTTATTCTCGAAAGATAGACCAAACGCAGCGAACCGCTCGCCCTAAATTTTTCGCTACAGCCTGAAAAGGCGCCCAATGTGACGATATCAGAAACGACGCGGATATCATCACCAGCAGAATTTATGTGTTTACGGATTACTTTCCGCTCATGAGCTGATGCCGCCTGAAAAATGATGCCCTCATAGACATCGAAAACCCCAATCACAGTCAAGTAGAAACGTTTTTTCCATCTGCCTGAGGCTAAAGCACTTGCGAATAGCTCCCCTCTTGGCGCCACGATAACGTTGTGTCCGGAACGCTGGCTAAATCCAAGAATCAACAATGGCAGCAATGTCAAAAATGGATCAAAAAAGCTATTCAGATAAACCAGATTATAGCGTTGCTCCGAAAGAATTTTCTTTATCCACCTGACACTTCGAAGGTTTCGACCAACATCCATAACCTTAAACCCGTCAATCTCTTGCCACTGCGGCATAACTTGCTGCCGGCCATCACTGGTGTCGCTACCCCCAACATTGGAAGCCACAATCCTGAAATTCACATCTACCAGCTTCCTGGATAAATTGACGATCGATCTTGTTGGGCCATCTGACTGCCCACTAACATTGAAGTTTCGAACAAAAACAAGCACAACGGGCATCTCGTTTAACGACCCATCACATGAAACAGGTAGATCATCTGGGGTGTATTACTTATCAACAACTTCAATTCAATCACGATGTCCAATTTCGCCTGATTTTAGGCTCTCGCTAATCTCAATGATTATTCGACTGACCTCAAAGATTTCTTCAATTGGAATAGCCTGCTCGTTCCCTGTGCGAATCGCGGTCAGGAAAGATTCTACGCACGCTGCCTGGCCCTTGTTCTGTCGCCAAAGCTTCCGGGATCTAAACCCTGCCCACCCATACCCTTTCAAGCTTCTGAAATTGTCTAACTGCAAAACCGCATCACCGCAGAATACCTCCACGCGT
>DUCW01000101.1:0-2228 GCA_012959595.1 Gemmatimonadota bacterium | reverse complement strand
AGAGAAATTTAGCGTCATGCTCACTTTGTCGTTTCTCACCTGAGCAGAGGAGGAGGCGCCGATCATTGTTTCGTGATGGCCCACAATGCTATTGCCAACGAGAAACCGCATCAAATCAACAAAGTGACAGCCTTCACCTACAATTCGGCCTCCGCCGACTTCTAGGTCTTGTGTCCAATGATCAACTGGGATCGAACCTGCATTTACGGTAACCACAATTGCTTTCGGTTCTCTCGTTCGATCGAGTAGCTCTTTCATCCTCACAGCCAGAGGGGAAAATCGACGATTAAAACCAACCATCAGATGAAGAGCATGGCCATCGACGGTCTTGGCTAACGAGGCTGCAGATTCGATCTCGTTCAATTCGCCCAGTGTAATAGCAAGCGGTTTCTCGACAAAGACGTGCTTGCCCGATTTCAATGCTTTTGTAACCTGTTGTGCATGCTGGTTGTGCCGGGTAGCGATCACCACAGCATCTACAGCCGGGTTGCCCCAGATAGCGTTGAGATCAGTAGATGCCAACTCGAAGCCGGCCTTTTTACCGTTATGGACCCCGTTAATCCCACCGCTAGTTGCAACGGTATTTAGTATGGCTCCAGCCTTTTTGAAGTTCGGAATTAACACACGCGAGGCATAGTTCCCTGCACCAATGAAACTCACCACTGGCGCACTCGGAATTACGCCTTGCGGGGGCGTTTCTCTCAACTGAATAACCGACTCCGTGAGGCTGGAGTTTTCCTGATTTGGATAACCCAGCAAAATGCCAAGCGCAGAGGAATCCGAGAGAAGATCATAGGCTTGCACAGCCTCTACGAACGAAAAGCGATGACTTATCAGTGGTTTTACATCGAGGGTTCCAGCAACCATCATGTCCAGAACTGCTTCAAAATTGCGTTGCTCTGTCCAGCGTACGAAGGCTAAAGGATAGTCCTGCCCGCCTTCTTCATACTGTGCATCGTAGCGCCCTGGTCCGTAGGAAGCAGAAACCTGAAACGTCAGTTCCTTTTCATAGAAGTCATCACGCCGAATATTTAATCCCACAACGCCCACCAGAACGATTCGAGCTCTCTTCCGACACATCTCAGCCGCCTGATGCATCAGATCACTACTTTTTGTGGTTGCCGCAACGACAACACCGTCAACGCCACGCCCACGAGAAAAAATGTTTGCAAGAGCAATCGGGTCATCCTTCGCGGATAAATCAACCGTTTCAGCACCAAATTTTTGTGCTAATTGACACCGCACCGGATCGTAGTCAATTCCAAGAACCCTGCAGCCATTCGCTCGTAACATTTGCACCGTGAGCAAACCAATCGGTCCCAACCCAAAAACCACGATAGATTCACCAATTGTCGGATTAACCAGCCGAATGCCTTGCAACCCAATCGAAGCCATCACTGTGAAGGTCGCTGATTCGTCATCTACTTCATCGGGTATTTTCACACAGAGGTTTTTTGGCACCCGAACAACTTCGGCATGATGGCCATTCGAAACGACACGGTCGCCTTTAGAAAAACCTTCGGCGCCACTCTCAAGCACCGTGCCAACATTACAGTAGCCGAGTGGTATGGGTTGAACTAGTTTAGACTGCACCGTTTCGAGCGTTTGCAGCAGGCCATCAGTTTTCAATTTCTGCAACACCTGCTTAACCTTATCGGGTTGCTGTCGGGCTTTTTCAAGAAGGTTCGACTTGCCAAAAGTTACGAGCATTCGTTCCGTGCCCGCTGAAATTAGCGTTGATCTCGTGGCGATGAGCACGTTTCCCGTCAAACTCTGCGGGCACGGAACATCCACAATACACGTTTCGCCATTACCCAGATTTTGGATGACTTGTTTCATTAAATTTGTCCACGTTAGCCAGCAATATGTTATCCCATTCTAGCGATTGAGGGCACCGACTGCATGCAGATTTAGAGAAGCCAGTCGTGGCCAGTGCTTCGCATTTAGGATAGCAATAGCCACCTTTTGCATCTTAAATATTTATGGTGGGTCATGGGGCATCTCATAACCCGCTTCTCATTTTCGAGAGTTCTCCTTTACTGTTCATGCAGAAAACAGTATCCCTCGCTTATTCCTACGGTGTTTTGCAAGATAGTTGTCACCCTTTTCTCGATTTTTTATGTGGCCTCGCGGTCCTCCTGCACAGACCTATCCGGGTTTAAATTCACTTCCTTGATATGTTGCCAATTTCTTACTCGACCCGACCAGCGTAGCGGGTTTCTGGTTTT
>DUCW01000100.1:23018-24385 GCA_012959595.1 Gemmatimonadota bacterium | reverse complement strand
TTGACATTCACAAATAGGTTTCCCACAATTTCCTAGACAATGGAGGAAATGATGAGATTTAAGTTGTTACTTGGATTAGCTGTTATATGGAGTTGTGCTGGTGGGGATTCCGGAGAGGGAACGCCTTCCACATCTGTCTTTGAAGGTGCTCGTCTCATTATTGGAGACGGAAGGGTAATTGAGGATGCCGTGTTTGTTGTGGAGGATGAGATTTTTGCTTGGGTGGGTTCAAGAAGTGAAGCTGGTGAGATGCTAAGTGGAGAGAGCGTTGACTTAAGCGGATCTACTGTAATGCCAGCTTTAGTCAATGCACATTTTCATCTTTCCTCAGATCGAGCTGAGCGTATTAGCCAGTTACAACACATGTTATACTACGGGACGGCAGCTACAATCAGTCTTGGATTGGACGAAGGTGAAGTTGGTCTTCGGATGAGAGAGGAAGAACTGGCTGATGCGGCGAGATCTCAATCTGCAGGTCGAGGGATCACCAGCCCAGAGCCTGGGAGGACTGAAGTTCCATATTGGGTTACTTCCGAAGATGAGGCCAGAGCAGCAGTGACGGAATTGGTCGCACAGAACGTGGATGTTGTGAAAATATGGGTCGACAGTAGGGGAGGCAGCTATGACCGTCTGACTCCAGAGCTCTATGGCGCAGTGATTGACGAGGCTCACAAAAACGACTTGCGTGTTACCGCACATGTTTACAGCCTGGAGGATGCTAAGGGTCTACTTAGGGCTGGAATTGATATATTTGCTCATGGAATAAGAGATACGGACGTGGATGAGGAGCTTATTCAACTCTGGACCAACCGACCTCACGTGATCTTGGTACCCAATTTGCCTGGTCCAGGCTTTCCCTCGGATTTATCCTGGCTCAGTGGTACAATCGGAGCTGCTGAACTTGAAGAGATGGGGGAAAATCAGGTAGAACGTCCTGCTGCTCAAGAGGCGTTCGGTATTCAAGCTCGGAACCTATTAAGGCTACACGAAGCGGGAGTGGCGATTGCTTTTGGTACAGATGGAAGTTCTCCGTGGGCAGCTCATTTAGAGCTAGAGGATATGGTTCGGACTGGGATGAGTCCTGCCGATGTGATTATTTCTGCTACTGCAAATTCTGCTACTTTACTTGAAATGGAAGATATCGGCACAGTTGATGTAGGCAAGAAAGCCAATTTCATTGTACTAGATGCTAATCCCTTGGATGACATAACCAACACACGTCGGATTTCGGCCGTTTACCTGGATGGAGAGGCTGTAGACCGTGAAGCAGTGGGGTTCCAGCTACTCGGCGGTTAAACAATTATAGTCTGAACAGATCCTAGAGAGACCCGTGTCTGTCAGGATCTGTTCAGACCAATAATCAATCC
>DUCW01000100.1:13009-23008 GCA_012959595.1 Gemmatimonadota bacterium | reverse complement strand
AATGATTTCTGGGGTGAGTTACATAGCTGCAGTTTTTGGGGGAAAGATTTCTTTCCATGCCACCATGAAGCGATCCATTTCATCGGGAGTGCCTATGGAAACCCTGAGGTGCTGTAGGAGTGGAGGAAAGGCACGGCCAACCAATACCCCTCTTTTACGGAATTCTTCCTGAACCCATTCCACGGGTTCTCCGGTGTGAACCATGAAGAAGTTGGTTTCTGACGGAATAACGTCATACCCTAGTGCAGTGAGTTCCTCCGTAGTTTTCTTTCGAAGTTCAAGGGTGATGTTTCTTACCCTCTGTTCAGCTTCCGTATCTTCCAGTGCGGCAACTGCACCCCACCTAGCAATTGCAGTAGGGTCTCCACCAGTGCAATAAAGTGCCATTTCTTTAATCATATCTGCAGGTGCTACTGCATATCCGATTTTAAGACCTGCCATACCGTATATTTTTGAAAAAGTGCGTGTAACGATGACTTTGCGGCCTTCCAAAATATAAGGTATGGAGGTGGCGTAACTGGGATCTTCAACATAGTGATGGTAAGCTTCGTCTATGAGAATAGGCATATCTTCAGGTATGCCGTCTAGTAGTTGACGAACCTCTCCAGACGACACCGTACGGCCAGTAGGATTGTTGGGATTACAGAAGTAAACGAAGCCGACATCTCGATAGTTTCTCTTTGTCGAATCAATCATGGCAGGGATGTCTTGTCTGTAATCATCTAGTAACGGTAGCAAGATCGAATCTGATTTTATTCCAGAAGCATGCTGATATACCTGGGCGTAAGAAGGTTCAACTCCTACAACTTTTTTCCCAGGCAGCAGATAGGTCATTCCAACCGTCTTCAGTATTTCTCCAGATCCAGCCCCCAACAGTATGTTTTCAGGGTTAACTCCGTGTAGATCGGCAATCATCTGTTGGACATTACCATCTGGATAGCCGTAGCGCATTGAGTACTTGAAAGCTTCGTCCATTACTTCCCGAACTTTATCCGAAGGGCCGTAGGGATTTTCATTAAAGGATATTTTCGCGAAGGAATCGTAGTCATAGGCTTCTTGCCCGAGGATTGAGGTCAGCAGCTTACGACTGTTTTGTGATTCTAGGTTGGTACTGGGTTTCAGACCGATGTAACTAATTACGGAGGCAATTCCACCCATGAACCGTCTACGAGAGAAATTTTGATTGAGATACATATCAGGCTCCTTATTTGGTATTTGATGAGAGTGTTAGGGTAACTTCAGATTAATGTCGGATTAGTCATTGTGGGCCAGTTCGTACTTTCTCTGCTCGTTCATTCTGTCCTTTCCTTGAGCGACATCTCTTTTCTTTGCTGCCTTCATGCTCATTGCCTTTCGGGACGTCGAGTGTACTGATGGGGACGAAATGAGTTTTTTTAGGTCCACGGTTTCACATGACGGACAGGTTGGAGTCATCTCCCCACGGACCAGCAACTCAAAGCTAGTCTCGCAAGATTTGCAGAGGTATTCATAAATCGGCATTTTCCTCTCCCTGGTTTCTTGTCTTATTAGGTCTGTTACAATCCCTTTGAAGAATGTACGACGGGTTGTTGGAATTCTAAAGCTACTATAATGGTAATTATCGAAAATGAAAATCCTGAACTTGAAGGATAATTCGTCGAAAAGGTCGACCATCTCAAAAATGTGAACTAGTTTAATCCAAAGAAACAGACATCTGGAGTCATTTTCAGAAGATATGGAGGACTATTATGTCAAAACGCCCAGATATGGCAGATCAGGAGAAAGCGTTTGAAGTTCATCAAGGCTTGGAACGGAGAAGCTTCTTGAAAATGGCTGCGGGTGCAGCCATCAGTGCTGGAACAACTTCGACGGTTTCTTCTAAGACTAATTTGGAAGTAGGTAGCGTTACTGGACTGACCAACCATCGGTTACAAGAGGTGGCGAAGCCCCTTGGTAATGGGGAATCGCCAGCCTTACAGTTCCAGGCGAATCCAGGTGGGACGGGGGCCCTTTTGGACAAATTGTGGATTGCAGACGGAGGCAGCCCTTTTCATTCGGATCAAATAGGGATTGACCCTTGGATTGAACCAGTTCCTACAGATGCTGCTGAGATAGCTTTTCTTCCCGTACACCGTTTAGCTGCTCTGATCCGTCAGAGAAAGATTTCTTCTGTAGAACTTACTGAAATCTATCTAGAGCGGATGAAAAGGTTTGATCCGATTCTATTATGTGCTGTGACAGTTTTGGAAGACAAAGCGTATGAGGAAGCTCGAAGGGCAGACTCGGAATTACAGAGTGGTAAATGGAGGGGACCCTTACATGGCATCCCGTGGGGTGTAAAAGATCTATTCTCGGTCACCGGGGCTCCTACCACATGGGGATCTGAAGACTTCAAGAACCGGGTGATAGATGAAGATGCGGAATTAGTTGTGCGGTTGAGGGAAGCGGGTGCGGTCCTGATAGCTAAATTAGCTACGGGCGAGTTTGCCAGAGGAGACAATTGGTACAGAGGCGAAACACGTAATGCCTGGAATCCAGATCAAGGATCTAGTGGCTCCTCTGCAGGTCCGGGATCTGCGACTGCTGCCGGACTGGTTGGATTTTCCATTGGTACAGAAACACAGGGATCGATCGTTGGTCCGTCAAGAAGGGGAGGGTTAAGTGCTCTCAGACCTACTTTTGGAAGAATTAGTCGGCATGGTGGCATGGTCCTTTCTTGGAGTATGGATAAGCCAGGCCCTATGTGTCGGAGTAGCAAAGATTGTGCTTTAGTGTTTAACGCAATTCATGGATCGGACGAAAAGGACCCGTCGACCCTAACTGCTCCTTTTAGGTTCAAAGAAAATCCAGACCTGTCAGAGATGACGATAGGGTACATGCCGGATGCACCAGAGTCATTCCTGGCTAAGCTTCGTGAGCTTGGTGCTAGTCCACAACCGATGGGAAGTCTCCCAGAAGGTGGCTCAAATGCATTGGGTGTCGAATCTTCTGCAGCTTTCGATTTCTACGTTGCTCCAGATGGAAAACTAGAAGCAGTACCTGAATCTACAGAGGGAGAGGAAGCTCGGCCCCCTCGTTTTCACGGAGGACGTTCTATTTCGGCTCTTGATTTCGTACAATCACAGCGTCGTCGAAGGATCCTCATGCAAGAAATGGCTGAAGCGATGGAAGGTTTTGACATGTTTGTGACGGGTTCAGGGGAAACTCGATTGACCAACCAGACAGGTCATCCTGCTGCTGTTTTACCGTTCGATTTTGGAGATTCAAACAGTGAAGACGAATTTAAGCATGAGCAGCCAATTTGTACAACGATTATTGGCAACCTTTTCGCGGATGATAAGATTCTAAGTGTGTCCCATCTTTATCAGTCCGTTACCGACTGGCACCAGCGACACCCACCAGGATTGCGATAAAAAATCAGGTACCAAGAGTGGTACTCGTAGCTATTTTTTGATTGTTTAGGATGCTGTACGGCTGAGGATATTAACTGACTCGGATATGGCTTCTGCAGCTCGGACCATATCTGAGTCCTCGATGTAGAAATGTGGAGCGATTCTCAGGTATCCACCCTGACTGGTCAATATTATGTCTTGGTCTCTCAATTGGGAAACAACATTCATAGGGTCACAATCTAGTTGAAGAGATAGAATCCCGGAGCGATTGGCAGAGGCGAACAAGATTGGGCGGATGACTTTCTGGTCGATAGATTGAAGGAAAATGTCCTGTAGACGAAAGACCTCTTGGGAAATAGCCTCCATTCCATAAGGTATGAAGATATCCTCCAACACCTTTTGCAGACTGATAAGATGTTCCCAAGGCAAAGTGCTATATTCGAATTTTCGGGCACTAGTGAAGGGGTCCCAGGTGTGGTTGAGATAATCTAAGCGGTGTCTCATCATGCTATCACCAACGGAAGTGATTTGAATCTTTTCTCTCAACTCAGGGTTCGTATAGAAGAGCCCTGATCCTCTGGAGCCAAGAAGCCATTTCCATGACGAAGCAATAATTGCGGAAATGCCGTATCTTTCAGGATAAATTGGCAATACCCCAAGACTTTGTGCGGCATCTATGACTAAGTCGATTTTCCGGTCTTTGCAAAAATCACCTAACTGTTTAAGATCTGCGGCATATCCACTGGCGAACTGAGCATGACTGATAGCAATGATTCGAGTTTTCTTTGTAGTATTTTCTTCAAGATCCTTAAATGACCAGCGATATGGTCCTGGATAGGTTTTTTCATTGGGGGTTTTAGCGTCGGATAGGAGTACTAGTTCAACACCTCTTTTTTTTTGGAGAACCCAAGGGTAATGATTTGAGGGAAACTCATGCACATAGCTTAGCACTTGATCCCCTGTTTCAAATGGGTATCCGTTGGCCAGTATGTTAATGCCTGCGGCTGTATTACTCACGTAAGCGATATTTTTGGCATCAGTCTCTAGTAGAGAGGCCGCTTTTTCTCGAAAGGTAGAAAGAATTTCTCCATAGTGTTCCACAACTAGCAAGCCAGATTCTGATTGCATTTGAAGGAATTCCTGTATCTTCTTCAGTGAGGGATTGTACATTGGCCCGATAGCACAGTTGGCCAAATAAAGGCAAGTGTTCTTGATAGGGAAAAGAGATGGATTTTTATTGAAATCCATGCCATTGTTTGCTATACGATTGATTCCATCCATTACTTGGTGGTCGCACTCCATGCTTTTAAAACTTCCCGCTCTCTCTCTCTCGACATTCCAAATAAGGGGTTGTAGCGCTCTTTTTCCGGACGAGTGTCATGCCATTGTAGAGTATCTCTAGAGGTTAATCCCAGTGGTCGAAAAGTCAGGCCTACTGCAATGGCTCGGTTAATATCGACCAGCATGAGTGGGTCTCCTGGAATCCAGGTGGGGATATCTCTCCAAGGAGAGATCCCTTCAGCTTCAAGGAAATATTCCGGAACCCAGGTTAACTTGTAGGTACTATCAGTGGCGGTGCCGATTCGATTAAGCATGGATTCCATGGACATCCTTGTTGCAGGACCCGTTGCGTTGAAATCACCTACGATTTGGTCTTCGGCTAGTCGGATTATCCATTCGGTTAAGTCCCGTTGGTCGATCACTTGATTAGAATGCTTGGGGTTGCCAGGGGCTAAGATTTCGCCACCCTCTGCCAATCGGACTGGCCAGTAAGTGAAGCGATCAGTAGGGTCTCCCGGACCTACGATCAAGCCAGGACGAACTATGGTGTTTTTTCCTGGGAATGCATCGTGAACGATATCCTCAGAGAGCGTCTTCATAAGTCCATAGGGGGCTTCGTCTCCATAGTTCCAGTTGACAGGGGATTCTATTCTAGGATAATCTTCGTCTACCTTAGGTTCCATTAGTACTTGATCTGCATTGGTCCAACCGAAGCTATTTAAGTCGTAAGCCGATATTGATGAGATTAAGACGTAGTGGTCTACAGAATGTTCCAATAACGATGTACTTGTTTGGACCCATCGATAGTCTTGAGCGTTGTTGTCTAGGGCTATGTCCCACGTTCTTCCTCGCAGAGCAGCGTGATCGTTGTTACGGTCACCAACCAACCGTTCCACACCTTTAGGTAAGTCTACTTTGGAGTTACCGCGGGTGAAAATTGTCACCTTGTGGCCTCGATCTACAGCATAACGGACCATATGAGGTCCAATAAACCCAGTTCCTCCCAGAATTAGCAGTCGTTTCGAAGGTTTCGAAAGCCCAGGCAAAGCTCCGAACGCTATACCAGCACTCATGCTAGTAGCGGTTTTTAGAAATACTCTTCTTGATGAAAACATTTTGATGATCCTATTGATGTGTTGTTTGTTGAACTCTGGTAGATAGGTCAACAGCACTGTTGCGATTCAATTCCAGGTATTAATAAGATCTTCAGCTATTCGCCCTATTGTAGCTTCCAGTTCAACAAAATCCCCTTGGTTTTGATTGGTGAACACGCTGATAATGGAGGGTCCGCCTTCATAGTAAAGAATACCGACATCATTACCTGCGTGGGGAGGCCAGTCGCCGGTTTTATGCGCAACAGTTGCCTTTCCTCGGAGAAAACGAGGAATTCTAGAGCTGTACATTTGCTTTTTTAAAATGGCGAGCATTTCTTCTGATGATTCTTTAGAAGTAAGCTCAGCGTTCCCCAGTTGTTCCAATAGTTTTGCCATTTCTCGAGCGGTCGTTCGACCGAGCCATTTTGTGGAATCCCCTTCAAAGGTGAAAGATCGGTCATAAGAGCCTGAATCTAGAGGAGATTGAAGTTCAAAAATCTCACGGTCTGAAAAATCTTTTGCAGAAAGATCGGAGTAGACTCTCAGATTACGAAATAAATCTCCTGTAGAACTCAAAACGGTCGTCTCAAGGTAGCCTGTTGCTCGGAGAAAAGTGTTTACTCGATCCATACCTAATTTATTGAGGATGATGTCAGTAGCAGTATTATCACTAGTGATAATCATTTGTGTAAGAAGATCTTTGAAGGTCGGTGTAAGTCCTGGAGTAAAAGTCTGTAGTAGGCCACTTCCACCTCGCATATCTTCCAGTTTGACCGAATAGCGCTGATCAAGATCGAGAAGTCCATTTTCAGCGTCGCGAAAAGCCAAAACCATCATGGGTATCTTAATAACGCTTAAAGGATTCATAGGCTGATCTGCTCTAACAGAAACCTCTTTGCCGGAAGGAAGATGTTTTGCATAGAAAGTGGTTTGGGCATTTAGGGAGTTGAGGTGTTCCTCGACTCGTTCCTGTAAAGAAGAATATTTATCGGTAATGCCAGGGTCTTCTGAGGTGCAGCTAGCGATAACCATCAGTGTCAATACTAGGGATTTATTCCAATAGGGCTTCATTCTAGTGATCCTCTTTGCTAAAGTTGTTCGAAATGGCTGAGAAGTCGGTGGAAATGATGGGTCCCGGCTTCACGTCGAGGAGAGTATCTTCCTCGATCGTATAGCCTGGAAGAAACTCCAGATTGCACAGATATTACTACTTCTTCGTCCTCCATTTCTACCCTGTGTGAGGTTGCCATGTGTGCAGGGAAGTATTCGGTATCCTCCGTGAGGTAGTTCAAAAAAGAGATATTCGTTCGGTTGTGGGAAAGAGGACGAACTACATTGACTTGCATGTGTGTAGGGTAAAAGTTCAACATGAGATTTGGGAATAACCAAAAGTAAAAAGCGGAAAGTGGTTGTCCAAAGTCAGGGTGGTCAGAGGGTAGGTCAAAAAGCGGAAATTCTTTTGTTGGGCTAGAACCAAACTGAACGTTTCCCCAGGGGAAACACTCAGTCTTATAATTTTCGTAGTCAAGGCCACCTAAGCTAACTGGGTGTACATAGGGAATATGCAGTTCGTCTAGATAGTTATCGCAATAAAGAGCCCAATTTGCATCCAAGGTATAATTTCGTGAAGAGAGTGGATCGAAACGGTATTTTTCAAGTTGGAGCCAACCGACCCGCTCCAAAATAGGAGCCATCCATTCATCGAAAGGTATAGCTGGATCGAGACTGGTGAAGAACAGAGGTCCTATGTTCTCAAGTGGTAGGCGAGGTAGATTGTCACAGGTGTCTGGAAAATCACACACACCGTCAAATTCTGGCATGGAAACGAATTTACCATCAAGATGGAATTTTCGGCCGTGGTAGCGACAACGCAGAGTCCTTAGGTGTCCTTCTCCTTCCACTACCAAGGCTCCGCGGTGGGTACAGACATTGGAAAGACAACACAGTTCCTCACTATCATCCCTTGTTAGCAAGAGTGGTTCAGAGAGGCATCCATCTAGAAGTCTAAAAGGTAAAACATGTCCAGGAGATTTGATCGTGGTTGCATCAGGAACAAATTGCCAGGTTTTGGCAAAAACTGTTTCTTTCTGATGTTCGAAATTCAGCGGATCAGAGTATGCAGAAGAGGGAGGCGTATAAGCCTTGGAGATGTCAGAATCTATTGTATAAGTCTTTTTTTTCATAAGTGCTCAAGATCTGGTGTAGAGGTGGTTTCTCCTGCATCTGTTCACATCCTGAAGCCTGTCACTAGCACTGAGTTTCTATAATTTCAAATTCTTCTGAATATGCTATGGGCTGCTGTAGACCGTCTCCTGAGGCCACGAAGAAGAAGTTGTCCAAATCGTTGCTTGCCCAAAGAGGTACGGACACTATCGCTTCAAGGTTCCCGTCTTCGTCAGTCATTACTTCACTTAGTATTTCTTGATTACCGCCGAGTGCACCGAACCCTATTAAGAATAGTGTATTGGAAAATAGTCGATTCGTAGAGACAGTGACTTCCTCACCGATTTTTCCTGAACTTGGTGACAAAGAGACTGTTCTTTCTTGATGGTTCCTGGATCCACTTTGTTTTGAGACTCCCATGAGGCCCCTCGGACATGTAAAGGCTAAGTATTGTTACTCCAAGTATTGCCAAGAATGAACGGAAAATGACGTGTCATTTACTGTATCGCAAGTTGAGACTAGCTATCTTTTCCTTTTCACTGATCATTTTCATTTATGGGGCTTTTAGGCGGTCGAGGACGTTTCATTCTTAAGGACACACCTCCGAAAAACTTGGATCCACTTCTTTCTATTTGGTGATTCCCTTGATACAGATAGTCAAGAATAGCTTCATCCCAAGATAGGCCTGCTTTAGCGACAAGCTCCATATATGGTCCATAGGCTGTCTCATCTGGTGCTTCAGTAGTTCCACTCCAGATTGTAACTCGCGGGTTGTATCCTCTTGAACCCGAACTGCTTCCATTAGAACCTTTAAGCGGCATTTGAATTAGAACGCTGTCCGTCATAGGCAGACGGAATACATCGGGATCGTGGTCGGCTCCGTAACGACGATAACGGGCATACATTCGTTGGTTTAAATCGAATACATCCCTATTCGAATTGATTTTTGAGGTGATGTGGTCACGGATCAGGAAGGCAGCATCTTTGTGTCTGGGAAAATCAGGGCTATCGATAAAGCTAAAGCCTGGCATAAACCAACCCTTGTTGAAACCCCAGTTTCTTTCGGTGACTCTACCTTGACGTACTAAACCAGTATATTCACTGAATAACTGGACCACTTGGTGACTGGGATAGCCATGTGGATTAAGGAAGATATCGGGAAGCCATGTTTCCCAAAGTTCACCTCGTACTTTAGATTCCGGATAAATGGGATGGTCTGCATCACCTCCAGAGGTCGCGTCCCTTCCCAATGAACCTAAGTAGCCTGCATGCAGAATGTAGTCTGGTGTGATTTGGTGTAGGTCATAGGCGATCTGTGCCCCATCTGGGTTGGTGAAAGGATGAATGACTACATTTACTTTGTTAAGTTTTGATCGTTGTTTAGGATCAGTCAAAATAAGTTCTGCATGACGGAGCACATGACTCGTTGAGGAAACTTCATTAGCGTGCTGTCTTGCGGAGTATATTACAGTTGGCTTGAAGGCGGATGCTTTCATATGTGACCAATGTGTTTGAGAAATCTCGGGCATTAGATCCATCGCCCATATATCCTTGCCGAGATAAGACTGGCCAGCGTGATACATCGTTGCTTCTGGGAACGTAGTACTCATTTTTGCTAACATCTCGTGGCCTTCATTGGGAGGGATCGGTGTCTCCCATTGGACTATACGTTCTCCAGTGTACTCCCATTTTGATGATAGTAAAGTTTGCCAATGTGGGTTGGCTGTCGATGATCCAGGACTAGCCATTACTGCGGTTCTTCGTTTTCCAGGGTCCAATTGATGTGCCCATTCGGCCCATACCTCCAGCGAAGTCAGTCCAGGATAGGACAATTCTTTCAGGTAAAGCCCAGCTTTGTGGAGCAGACTTATCTCTCTGATAGTCTCCTCAATTTGGGCAGCAGAAACCATGGTGCGGTCGACACTTTCTGGGGATGCCAGAGTTATCAAACTGTCTCGTAGATCATACTCAGTATCTGTATGTACTCTAAGAGCTAGGTGTGTAAGACCTAAGGTCTCACTTTTTACTTTGGCCAGTTGGGCTGAAGGTTTTTCCAAGGTGGTTTTCGGAATGTCTAGCCTAATTTCTTT
>DUCW01000100.1:7760-12856 GCA_012959595.1 Gemmatimonadota bacterium | reverse complement strand
GTCCACGGGAATTGCGTCCCAAAATATCAAAAAATTCGATAGCTCCGAAATAGATTTCTTCATGGAGTGCGTCCATGGGTGCATGAATTTCATTGTCGATTCCTATTCGATAATCGGGTTCGCTCATATATAGTTCTACCGTGAGCTCACCAAAAAATGGGGCATCACGGTCCCCTCCTAAAGGCATCCCTTTGTGACGTTCCATTACATAGTCATAAATAGCAGGAAGCGTTTTTTCTTGGTAATAATCCCAGAAAATTTCAGGGTCTGTGATAATCCTTTCATCGACTAGGGTTTTTCCGTCTGCTTGAGCCTGTAGCCAACCCGTAGTAACTCTAACTTTTTCGTAGTCCTGGAAACGGTCGAAATAGGGCCGTAACACCCATTTGGGGTCGAAAGTATCACTCAAGATGGTATTCCCAGATATGTCTGAAATCTTGACTGAGTAGGTGGGTCCTTCTGTTACTTCTTCAAAACGAACCTGATTAAGATCGATCTCAAGATCTCTCGAAAAAACTTCATCAATAGGAAAAATTTCATGTAGCCATCTTACTGGAGTGTTGATAGCTTGTTGAGGCCACTCTTCTGGTGGGTCATTTCGCAAGAAATTTATGACAATCTCACCTATTTCTTTGTCCTGGAGCTGTGGAGCTATCACTTCATTCAGCCAGGAGTATCCCTGCTTGAAAGCTGAAAGGATCTTTACATGTGTCTCAGAGGCTGGAGTGCCTGCGTCTACCAGTAATTTACGCACTTGATTTTCCAACTGAAGACGTAATTCGGGAGGTTCGCTAAGTCGTGCCCTGACATCAATTCCTCGTACGGAATTTGCCCTCGGAAGGACCTGCTCATTAAAGAGTTTCCAGAACTGATCTAATTCCGAATCGAAAACCTTCTCTTCTTGGAAGATTGTCTTTGCATTTTGGACGTCCCGATCGTCTATCGTAACCCTGACTTTGCTTCCAGAGAAAATATCTTCAGCATACGTTTGGACATAGTCCTGTAGTCTAGGATCTGCTTTTTCTACAGACATCACCACGTCTATTTCAGAGGATTGTTTGGCGGAGATTTTTTCTGAAATCCGGTTTAATTTGTAAATGCCTATGGCTGCTTGTCCTACTGGTGAATTTCCGGATAGAACATTCCAAAGGTCTCCTTCGACATCCTCGATGGTTGTGCGATCTTTTCCTCTTTCCTGTAAGTTGGGAAAAATCACAGCGACTTGTTCGATGGCTCTATCGACGCCGGGTTGGTCTGCTCCGGTCAAAACCATGGCGGAGTGGTCGCCACCGAAAGCTTCAGGAACAATTTGAATCAGGCCTTCACCTGCATCCAATGAGGACAGATCGATTTTCCCACTATCTGCGAGTTGATTAGTCAGACTATTTTCAGTGCCAACCAACACAAGAGTGCCTAGGGAAGAGGGTTCTTCTAAGCCAACCGCCGATTCTACGAAAGGTATAGTTATCCCAGTACTTTCCAGGCCGATACGTCCAGCTAGGTCGGGTAGTAGAGAGATTCCTGACTGGCCTGAAATCATCATAGCATCTAACCGGTCAGGGATGACATCGTTGTCACTATCTCCTAGAATTCCATCGGAACTGTAAATATTCGATAAATCCATCGATTCTTTGGCAGACTTTCCCGGTCGAGAAGGTACTGGGCCAAGTTTTGGAGGGCTTTGTTGGTTTTCTATCTTTAGGGTAGCTCCGTCTTGGATTTTCACTTCAATTAGGTCGATGCCAGAATACCTCAGGGGATTACTTTTTTCGGAGATTTGAGATGTCTCTTGTTCTGGGACGACCAATTCTCCGATAGCGTTTTGACTGAGGCTGATGTCGGTAGAATTGACTTCAACTTGAGCTGTGATGGAATGAATCCCTATCTCATTTTTTTTAGTCACAACCTTAGTCAATTTTGTAGAGGATTCTGACACACCTGCTTCAGCGAGCACTTGTTGAATGTCAGTGTTTATTTGATCTAGTTTAGTGGTTGACAATGTCTCACTGTGAGGTAGAACTCCAGCCAAAACCCGGGCAGCCCTCATAAGGCCTTCGTCATCTTTTGCCACTAGTAAAATCTGACGTTTGCCACGAACCTCGCGAACCTCAATATATCCTTGACCAAGCTCGAGTGAACCTAGATTCACTCGAGGGATTTGGATCGAGTTTTCAGCCAAACTTCTTTCGCCTATAAAAATCGCAATTTCACCAGGCCCGGCTTCTCTTCCTATGGGCAAGTCCATTGCCATTGTTTCAAATCCAAGACGCACAGATATTTCGGAGGCGGCTCGTATTTCAGTCTGACTAGGGTGAGAGCTCAAAATGAGTGCAGCATTTATGTGATTGGGAAATCCGTCGTCATTGGTGTCAGTCAGGAGAGCACCAAGTTCAAACATGGAGCTTATGTCAAAGTCTGTTGATAGCTGTCCGTTCAATGGTGTCACGAAGATAAAAGCCATAGTAAATAGACAGATTTGCAATTTTCTAAGTATGTTGGCGGACAGCTTTAGATTGAGTAAAAAGGAATTCATTTTGCCTCCAACGGCATAGAAGTTCTGTGTGGTCGTATTGTTTTCATCGAAGTGTCTTTGGATATTAAGTAATGGGGTGAAGATTCATGTTACGGAGATAACGTCGCCAGGCAACAGCCGCCAGGTTCTGAAATTGTTCTGTATAGAATTAATTTAGGACGTAATTTCTGGAAAAAATAGGAGGTTATACCTCTGGGGACCTTGCTTAAAAGGCTATCACAAGTTGTTTTGTTAGTTTGGTTGTGCGTTCTGCTTCCTCAAGAACTCCTTGGACAGGATGTGGCCGAAGTTTCCGAACGGCTCCTCAAGGAAGTCCTTCCTAGGGCTGACCGATTCGCCGTAATCGATGGGGATATTCCAGTGGCTGAAGGATATCGCTTCGGTGGAGACACTGGAGAACGTCTTGTCGGTTACGTTTTTGTGACTTCCGATGTACCCCCTGAACCATTTGGCTACAGTGGACCTGTACAGGCATTAGTAGGCATGGATCTCGAAGGGTCTTTGACTGGGATCCGAGTCATGGATTATTGGGAATCCATCCAAGAAAGCATGGGTGATTTCTTGAGAAGACCTGGCTTTCAAGAACATTTTTCTGGCAAACATATTGGCGACGCTTTCAGGGTATATGGAGATGTTCAAGGAATTTCCCGTGCTACCATCAGTGTTCGAGCCCTTTCTCGGGGAGTTCGTGATTCGGCTAGAAGAGTCGCACTTCTGTACTTGGATGATGAAGGGACTACACCAGGTCCCATTGAGGATCTGGAATCTTTGCCCTGGTTTGACATGCTTCAACGGGGTGTTATCGAATCGGCCCTTCTAAACGATGAAACAGGGACTGCAGAGATCTACTTGGTGTATGCAGAGAGTGAGGAATTCGGGGAATTCTTAGTCGGTCCAGAAAGATTCGAGAGGGCTCGAGCCAGGATGGACAGAAGGGAAGAAGTAGGACATCTGATGATCTATGGGGTTGAGGGCCCTCGCTTGCGTTTGTTTGTAAGAGAAGGTTGGGCAGTTGTACAAGGTGGAGATACTTTTCCTGTATCTCCACGGGAGATTGCCTCCTTGGGTCTGGACGGTGGTGGGATCATGGAAGAGAGGGTGGTTCTGACTGGGAGCATGATTATCGATGGCAATATCGATGTCACCAAAGCTTTCGCGATTGTGTACGATAGAGGTCCAGATATAGATCCTATATCTGTAGATTATCTAACGCAATCAGCACAATTAGCAGAATTTGAGATTGAAGAATCTGAGAATGTCCAAGTCGCAGAGGAAGAAATCACTACTGCAAATGAGGTTGAGGAGCTTTCTCTTGATCTTTTAGAGATTGAAAGTTCGACAGCAACCGAGGCTGGACAGGAAGACGATACCACGGACACAGCCTCGAGCATTCAGATATCCAGCAGTGATCCAGTTGTTGTAGCCGAAGCTGAAAATTTGTTGTTGGAATTTAATGAACTTCAAGAAGAAACATTTTTAGAAAGAATCCTTTTGGAGACATCGTGGGGTCGAGTAGGGAAACTTACAGGCCTTTTCTCACTTGCTCTGATAGCATTCTTTGTGAAAAAATCCTGGATCAAGATTTTCACCTTAGGATTGACCCTGCTATATCTGGGATTTGCAGATGGGGGTTTCTTGTCAGTTTCCCATATCACCAGTGGTATTTGGGTAGGGCCCAGCTTTTATCTAAGTGACCTGCCCTTGTTGATGTTGGTAATGTTTACTTTGATTACCACCTTCTTATGGGGAAGGGTTTTCTGTGGTTTTCTGTGTCCTTTCGGAGTACTTCAGGATCTGCTGGAGAAGATGTTACCTAAAAGGCTTCGTCCTAGTATTCCAACAAAAGTCCACAAGAGTGGCCTAAAACTGAAGTACATATTTCTAGCTATCATCCTTGTCTCTGCTGCATCTGGGAGCAAGGTGAGCCTTTATCAGTACTTTGAACCTTTCGGGACAGTGTTTTTTCGGAGCAGCTCTGTAACACTTTGGGCAATAGCACTGTTTTTGCTCGGAATCTCTCTGGTAGTGCCTAGGTTTTATTGTCGCTATGCTTGTCCTTTAGGTGCTGCGTTAGCTTTGGCTTCACTTTTTTCTTTGAAGCGTATCAAGAGGGTAGAGCAGTGTGAGTCTTGCCACGTCTGCGAACAGAGTTGCCCTACGGGAGCTATTGAAGGTCCGAAAATTGATTTCAAAGAGTGCGTGAGGTGCAATGTTTGCGAGATTAAATTAATTGAAAGAGCAGGAGTGTGTCGGCATGAAATCGAGGAAGTTCGTGATCGGTTAGTGCCCCTGACTTCCAGGATGTAATAAGGCTACAGTGAAATTGGCTGAAAGGGGTTTTCTTGATAGTCTACTGCTCCCAGCATTTCCTCATACGGTTCGCCTAAGTCAGCGTTAGGGCCACTGACCCTCAAAACTACTTAGAACTCCCACCGAGCTATTTTTTATAAAGAGCCGATTCCCATAAATGAGAATTTTTGTGCTCTCATTCCTGGATTCGCTTCAGCTACATACAGGTTTCCTTGGGAGTCTGTGGCAATGTTATGAGGTCGTCCTAGCTGGC
>DUCW01000100.1:3237-7672 GCA_012959595.1 Gemmatimonadota bacterium | reverse complement strand
TACCGTCTGCTACATATAGGAAATTTTGATGTGCGTCAGCAGAAAAAGCCAAAGAAAAGGCAGCACTGGGGCCTTCGCTGACACGTTTTTCCATAACGAAGGTTCCGTCTTGGTTGAAAACTTGCACACGACTGTTGGTTCTATCGGCCACATAGATCAGGTCATCCCTAGAAGAAGTAATTCCATGGAGTAGGCGAAATTGTGCCGACGGTTGAGTTTTTTCTTCGGGGTACTGGTAATCGTCATCGGGTTCATTCCCATAAGCTCCCCATTGACGGAGATATTCTCCCGTTTCAGCATCATAAACGATAATTCTTCGGTTGGTATAACCGTCTGCTACATATAGTTCGTTGGTATCTGGGTCCACATAGAATTCAGCTGGTCTTCCCAAGAGGTAGGGATCATGACTGTTGCCCATTTGGTCCATTTGACCGATGGTCATGACTACTTCTCCATCTTTAGTGAATTTAAAGATGGTGTGCTGCTCCCGGGCTGCACTCCACACATAATCATTGTGATCTACAAAGAGGCCATGAAGCATACGAGGCCATTCAGGCCCAGCTTCTGGACCACCCCAGGTCCTCAGTAGATTACCGTCAGGATCGAACTCCACCACCTGTGCAGAGTGGGTGACCCAAACGTGATCTTGTGCGTCCACGCTCACGCCGAGCACTTGTCCCCAGCTCCAATCTTCTGGCATTTGTGCAGGCCAGTTGGGATCTGCTTCTAAGAGTGCTATTCCGTCCATGCTCTGTTTGTCAGTGACGTTGTCCCGAGTACAAGATCCGATCACTAAGGAAAATCCAATAACAAAAATGATAGTCCTAATTCGCTGAGTGGAGACCATGGATCAAACTCCTTTCTTAGATAGGGAATTCTATTGATTTCAAATTAGTGGGTTCATTTAGAGTTTGCCAATTGCCAGTGAAAGTTGCTCTAATAAGAGAATGTGGCAGATTCTTTGGATGGGGAGGGTCACAGTTGATTCAGAATTTCTACTCTGGGCTATTTACTGATTGAATCGTAAATTGTTCAGCGACTAGGGTTTTGGCCTATTTTAGGAGGTTTGATGAAGATCATACGCGCACTCATTTTTGGATTACCCTTTCTTTTTTGCCAAGGATTTGGGGTCGAGGCACAGAACATCGACATAAGCGTACAAAGTTCAGACTTTACGTTTGCACTTGGTGGTGATGCCCTTATAACCAGGAAACTTTCGGTATATAAAGAACCAAAATTCTTGGATTTAATCGAAATGATTCGCGGTGCGGATGCCGCTTTTGTCAATCTGGAGATGTTATTCCATGATTATGAGCCTTACCCCATGCACCAAAGTGGAGGAACCTGGACTAGAGCAGATCCGGTGCTTATTGATGATTTTGTTTGGGCTGGCTTTGACATGGTTTCCAGGGCCAACAATCACACAGGCGACTACGGTGTTGAAGGAATGCGACTGACCACACGCTATGTGAAAGAGGCTGGACTTGTCCAAGCAGGAGTCGGAGAGAGTCTGGCAGAGGCTCGGGAGGCGAAATTTTTGGAAACAGCGAAGGGAAGAGTTGCACTAATTTCTATGGCCTCGACTTTTCCAGATCATTCAAGAGCTGGACGCACGAGAGGTGATACCAAACCTCGGCCAGGATTGAGTCCACTTCGTTATTCGACAGTACAAACAGTGACCAGTGATCAGTTCTCTAAGCTCCAAACGGTTTTAGAGGACTTAGACCTAAGGTTTACCGATTCTCAAAGGCAATTGACAGTGTTCGGCAACACCTTCGAAGTAGGTGATGAACGAGCGACAGTAACAACTCCAGATCGAATAGATCTGGAAGAAATAGCTGCTGTGGTCAGCAATGCCAAAAGGCTTGCCGATCATGTGATAGTGACGATCCACGCTCACGAGAGTGGAGGTGCTCGTTCGGAACCAGCTGAGTTTTTGCCGATCTTCGCCAGAGCGATGATAGACGCTGGTGCCACCATGTTTGTGGGCCATGGTCCACACGTTTTGAGGGGTATAGAGATTTATAGGGGTAAACCCATCTTTTATAGTCTTGGAGATTTTGTATTCCAGAACGAGACTTTAGACCGATTGCCGGATGAAAACTATCGAGCGTATGGACTAAGCTCAGATAATCATGTGGCCGACTTCAACGACGCACGGTACAACATGGGGACAACAGGGTTCCCGGCTAATAGGGAAATATGGGAGGCTGTAGTGGCCATGCCGAGGTTCCGTGGAGGAGAATTAATGGAAGTTGTTTTACAGCCGATCGATCTTGGTTTTGGGACAGAAGCTTGGGAAAGAGGCCGACCGGTTTTAGCTGAGGAAGATCTAGCAAATAAGATCTTGGGCGACCTAATTGAACGCTCCGAACCTTTCGGGACCCATATCGAAGTCAGAGATGGAGTGGGCTATATAAGGGTTAGGTGACGGGAGGAAATGTGAGGGCTTCTATATAGAATAAGGATCAACTCGATGAATCTTAGTGGCTGCAGTTTTTTGAAGTTAGAGGATTTTGACGCTGTGGATGTAAAGTATCTGATCAATTTGGCAAGAAAATTGAAAGCTGAAAAATCAGGAGGGATTGAACGTCAGCGTCTAGTTGGCAGAAATATCGCTTTGATTTTTGAAAAACCTTCTACTCGAACCAGATGTGCTTTTGAGGTTGCGGCTTATGATCAAGGTGCTCATGCTACCTATCTTGGATCGAGTGGCACACAGATTGGCCAAAAAGAATCGATAAAAGATACAGCTCGTGTTCTGGGTAGGATGTATGATGGAATTGAATACAGAGGGTTCGATCAAGAAATAGTAGAGGAACTGGCCAACTTTGCAGGAGTTCCAGTTTGGAACGGTCTCACTGATCAATTTCATCCCACTCAAATCTTAGCAGATTTTCTGACAATGGAAGAGCATAGTGACAAAAAGCTTTCGGAAATTTCTTTTTGCTATCTAGGTGATGCAAAAAACAATATGGGAAACTCGCTTCTAGTAGGTGGAGCGCTTATGGGTATGGACGTACGTTTAGCAGCTCCACAACCTTGTTGGCCCGAGAGTAATTTGATTGATCGAACTGAGTCAATCAGGGCCGCTAATGGAGGTTCGCTCTGCATCACCGAGAACGTGGCTGAAGGAGTTTCTGATGTGGATTTTCTTTATACTGATGTGTGGGTGTCTATGGGTGAACCAGAGTCTGTCTGGTCGGAACGTATAGAGTTGCTGGCACCTTACCAGGTCAACAGTGAAGTGTTAGCTATGACTGGTTCGCCGATTGCTAAGTTTCTTCACTGCCTTCCAGCTTTTCACAACAGAGAGACACATATTGGAGAGCGGATCTTCCAGCAATTTGGATTGTCTAGTATGGAAGTTACTGAGGAAGTGTTTGAGTCGGAGCGCTCTATTGTTTTTGATCAGGCGGAAAATCGGATGCACACTATCAAAGCAGTCATGGTGGCGACCCTAGGAAGTGAATCTGGAAGTTAGCACCGGGGCTTCAGATATCTTTGGTTTTACTCCCATTTCTCTTGAAGGTGAGACTTACGGACATAGCTTGTTTGGGTAGGCGAATAGTATGGGAAGTCCTCCAGTATGAAGAAAAATCAGTGGTTCCTGTTTGAGGTGGGATTGTTTTGCGAGATTTAGGAATCCAGCAAAGGCTTTACCAGTATATACTGGATCAAGAAGGATTCCTTCCTCCCGGGCTCCTAGTAAAATCGCTTCTTTAGTTTTTTGGCCGAATACTCCATAGGAAGAATCCAGATAGTCGTCACATAGAGAAATATCTTCTGTTTTTACAGTTTCAGGACTATCGAGCATCGTCACGGCTTTCTGTAAGATGTGGGTCAGTCTCTGTTCCTGTAGGTTTTTTTCTCTGCGGACACAGATTCCGTGAATGTCGATTTCGATGTCATCCGATGTCTTTACACCTAAGATTAAACCAGCTTGTGTGGTGCCACTGCCACTGGCGACTACGATTGTACTCTTTAGGATGTCCATGCTCTTCAACTGCAACTTGATTTCTTGAGCTGCTTCTAGATATCCCAGGACGCCATAGGGAGGATGATTACATGAAGAGTGAATCAGATAAGGATTTTGTCCCTGTTTTTTTAACTCTAATGCCTTTTCCTTCATTACAAAATCAATTTCTTGATCTGAGATGCCTTGAGGACAATTATGAATGGAGGCACCAAAAATGTTACTTAAGAGGATGTTGCCAGAGTTTTGATATTCATTATCGGCAATAGAATTCTCATCATCTAAGAAAATGTGGCAACCAACCCCTAATTTGGCAGTGGCGGCAGCGGTACAGCGGACCATGTTCGACTGAGTTCGACCAGAGACTAAGATAGTGGTGCATTCCTCTTCTAGTGCTTTGCCAAGGTGGAATTCCAATTGACGAACTTTGTTGCCTCCGGTGGCTAAACCGGTGCAGTC
>DUCW01000100.1:0-3224 GCA_012959595.1 Gemmatimonadota bacterium | reverse complement strand
TTATATAAAGATGAGGTCTCCCCGTGTGTTTCGATAATTTAGTCAGTGGTTCCAAGGGGGTCGGCTTATGTGCCAATTTGACTCTGGGAAATTGACTTAGCGAATACATCGTCGGTAGCTCATTTTAGTTTTGTGCCCTTTCCATGTCTTTTCGATCAGGTCATCACGGTTTCATGGGTAGAGGTTACTCCATCCGTCAAGGCAGTGGGTATTGGAAAGCCGAAAATGATAAACTCAGTGTTGTTGATTTGTTCACAATACGTGCTGTCGTTTAGGCGATAGAGGGCTTAAGATCATCCTTGATGGTAACACTGGCCAATGTAGGAGTAGACGTCCCTTCTCTCAAGTGCCAGTTTGGAGAAAATTTCTATTGTTCGATCCTGTTTATATAGGGATTCATGCTATGTTATATAAGAAGGCCGATGAGGTATTTTTCAAAGAAGTCGATGCAGGTTCGGATACAGAGTTACAGGTTTTGATTGGTCCAGAAGAGGCACCGAATTTTTGCATGCGTCGTTTTAGAATGAAACCTGGTGGAGGCATGCCTGAACATACTAATACTGTGGAACATCAGCAGTATGTACTGGGCGGTAGAGCAAGAATCGGGATTGGCAGTGAAGTAATTGAGGTGTCCAGGGACGATGTCATTTTTATTCCTGCTGGGGTGGCTCACTGGTATGAATCACTTGGTCCGGAAAATTTTGAGTTTATCTGTATGGTGCCCAATAGCCCAGACAAGATCGAAATATTGGGGAACTGCTGATAATCCCAACACCTGAAGCTAACCTTAGTCGGGGATTACTCGGTCATCAGACTCTCGATTATTGAAATGTTACTCTAGGAGAAGATAGAAGATGGAAACAGTTGGCATGTATTCGATCATTCCGCCGATAGTGGCTATAGCACTGGCAATAGTGACAAGGGAAGTATACATATCTCTTGGGTTGTTTGTCTGGTTGGGTTGGACGATTCTGAACAACTGGAACCCGGTCCTCGGTCTCGTGGAAGGAGTAAATACGTTTCTAGACGCAGTCACTTCTCCTGGTAACGCTAGAACTCTGATGTTTTCGGCCTTGATAGGTGGAATCATAACTCTAACTCAAGCTTCTGGCGGAATGGAGGGTTTCGTCAAATGGGTAGAGGAGAGGCGTCTTGGGCAAAGCCGCAGAAGAGTAAGTATGTTCGGGATAGGAGTGAGTATGCTCCTTTTCTTGGAATCTAATTTCGGTCTTTTAGTGTCTGGCTCAGTGACCAGACCATTGTTCGACAGAGCAAAGATTTCGCGGGAAAAACTAAGCTACCTTCTAGATGCTACATGTGCACCAAAACAACTTTTGATTCCAATTAATGCATGGGGTGCATACATTGTTACCCTTTTGGTGGCTCAAGGTGTTCCTGAGCCTAACAAAGTTCTACTCTCTGCACTCACTCTAAATTTCTATGCAATACTGGCACTTCTTCTCGTGTTTTTCGTGGCTTTTTGGGACTGGAACATAGGTCCTATGAAAGAAGCCGAACGTAGAGTGAGAGAAGAAGGAAAGGTGCTGGCTGATGGAGCTGAACCAATGGTTTCTTCAGATGTTTCTATGCTGGAAGCCAAAGAGGGGATTCCTCATCGAGCTATCAATATGCTAGCTCCAATAATCGCGATGGTAGCTACCGTACCGGCTGTTTTGTATATCACAGGAGATGGATCGATATTAAATGGCAGTGGAGCCGATGCAGTGCTCTGGGGTGTAATTGTTGGGATCTTGTTGGCAGCAGTCATGTACAAAGCCCAAGGTATTATGGAGTTTCGAGAAGTTACAGCATTCACGATCAAGGGAATCCAAGGTCTAACCCCAGTAGTGATTGTGTTGGCACTCGCTTTTGCAATATCTGGAACCCAACAGGCTTTGGGCACTGGAGTGTGGTTGGCGCAGGTTGCTCAAGCAACTGTAAATCCAGGATTCATACCTGCTATCATTTTTCTGCTTTCATGTGTCATGGCTTTTTCTACAGGTACTTCTTGGGGAACTTTTGCTATCATGATTCCCATTGTTGTCCCGATGGCAGAGTTATTGGGATTGGACCTAGGTTTGACACTAGCTGCAGCTCTTGGGGGTGGGATTTTTGGGGATCACTGTTCCCCTATTTCCGACAGCACTATTGTGTCTTCAATGGCTTCAGCTGCAGATCACATTGATCATGTCCGCACTCAACTCCCCTATGCGATATTGGCAGCTTCAGGTGCTTTGGTATTGTTTGTAGTAACTGGTTTTATACTGTGACAATAATGCGGCAAGAGTGGGGATTCATCTTCCATGGTAGAAGATTAAGCCTCCGCTTATACTGCCGGAAATAACATCCAACTTGCCATCCGCATCGATATCGACAAGTGATGGTGTAGAATAATTGTTTAGTGATAGAGAGAAGGTCGGGTCATGCTTGAAAGAAAGCGCTGCTGTGGAAAGCTCTTCTCGATACATTGAAATCTCTCCAGTTTCACTGCCGATGAATAGTTCAGCGTTACCATCGCCATTAATATCGGCGAAAGTCGGGAAACTTCGACGACCCACGTCAATGTCTGCGAATCGATCACTGACCAGCTCAAAAGAGGGGTCTCCAGCGGTTCCAACGTTACGATAAAAATTTAATTCTCCGGATGATTCCCCTACAAAAAGGTCTAAATCCCCATCATGATCAATGTCGTGGAGTGCTGGCGTACTGTTACTTCCTCGAGTCAGAGTGATCCAACCACTCTCATCAAGGACGAAGTCAGGCTTAGATCTTGTGCCTTGGTTTTTAAAAAGACCGATACCTTTATTCCACGTTCCTACAAGCATATCCAGGTCACCATCGTCGTCCAGATCTCCTAGTGTGGGAGCGTAGTGGTAGTTTTCGAATAAGGGGATGTGACTACGTTGGTGAAAGATGGGATTCTTTTTAGTGCCAGTATTTTCAAAATGAAACATTCGAGAAGTCGCATTGTCTTTGGGATCGATTTTATTTGTTACCAGCATGTCTAAGTCTCCGTCGCCATCCAGGTCGGCAAAGGTAGGTATGCTTTCACTTCCAAGATCTAGCGTATAAATGAATCTAGTCGTCTGCTTAACAAAGCCTTCATCTGTATTTTCATAAAAATGAAAATTTTCAATTGAGCTTAAGTTAGGATTGAAGGCCCCGCCGAGTACTCCCAAGAATAAATCTAAATCTCCGTCCGCATCTATATCCTCCAGAACGGG
>DUCW01000099.1 GCA_012959595.1 Gemmatimonadota bacterium | reverse complement strand
AATCTTCTCTTCGAGGTCGACGCGTGATGCAACTAACTCAACGGCCTGTGCTTCTGGGTCATTGACATCTTGATCAATTGTGGACGTAAAGACTTCGGTGTCGACTCCGTTTGAAATAGGTTCAACCGTTAACTCTGGAGATATATTTTGAGCCACATCCGCTATCTGAGTACTGGCCGCGAAATTGTGGTCGGCAGATTGTAGGAATTTTCGAAAAATTATTCGCCAGATGGGCTGATTTGCCATCTTCAGGAAATGCGAAGTGTGCCAGCTAGTCACCATCGGAATCTCATTTATCTTTTTTGCTATGTAGCTAGGTAGAACAGATTGAAAAGATTGCCCGTGGATGATGTCCGCATCTACTGCTACTTGTGCTAGCCTCGGAATTGATGCGAGGGCATGAACTGTCCAGCCTAGGCGGTTCTTTTGTGGCAGCCAGGTTCGGTAGACTTTTATTCCTTGTACGATTTCTTGTTCAGGCAATCCTTCCTGCGAAGATGATGTCACTATGGACACTTCGGATCCTGCTTCAACGAGACCCTTGCAGAGGTAGTAAACGTGGCTTTCCAAGCCTCCTATTTCAGGGGGGAAATAAAGACAATGCATGACTATCTTCATGGTCCGATCCAATCTTGGGTAGTTCGAAGAGATCCAATTAGAGCGGACCCTAATATATCAGCAATTCTTTCACTCGCTTTTCCATCACCATAAGGATTGATGAATATTCCAGTGGATTCCGATTGGAGTTTGTGGCTTTCAAGTTTTCTCAAGGCAACACTGGCAATGGTCTCAGGATCTGTTCCAACTAGTGTAGCTACGCCTGCAGTGATTCCCTCCTGCCGCTCTGTATTATTCCTCATCACAAGGGTGTGGACTCCAAAACTGGGGGCTTCCTCTTGAATTCCTCCAGAGTCAGTCAGTACTAACCGAACTTTTTGTAATGTTAACAACAAGTCATCATAGGATAAAGGATCCAGGAGGTGAATACGATCATGGCCCTTCATTTTCTGAAGTTTCTCCGACACGTTTGGGTTAGGATGAACTGGGTATATGATTTCCAAGTCGGTGTCCATGGTAGTCAGCCTCTGTATCGCTCGGAATATATCTTGCAAAGGTTTTCCGAATGATTCTCTACGGTGGGCGGTGAGAAGCACTAACTTAGATTGTTGTTTGGCAAGAAGGGCGGCCAGCTCTGGGTTCTGTACTTTTCCACAAAGCGGTGCGATTGAGTGGATGGCATCCACCACTGTATTTCCCGTAATGAAAATATCCTGTTCAGAGATTCCTTCTCTAGTCAAGTTCTCAGCTGAGAATGGTGTCGGTGCGAAATAGAAATCAGCTAACGCATCAATCATCTTACGATACCCCTCTTCGGGAAATGGTTCTCTATTGTTTCTTGACCTTAATCCAGCCTCAACATGCCCTAGGGGTATCCCCTCAAAGAAAGCCACTAGGGACGCCGTAAAGGCCGTCGTCGTGTCTCCTTGAACAAGCAAGCAGTCCGGCCTCATGGATTGAACTATTTTCCTGAGTTCCTTCAGACACTTGGTGGTTAAGTCATACAGGTTCTGGTTCGAGGTCATAAGGTTCAAATTCACATCTGGATCGAAGGCCATTCCCTGTATTGTCTGGGACACTAATGAATTATGTTGGCCAGTAAACACTAACTTGGGTTGAATGCCTTCTTTTTTCTTCAAAGCACTTAGCACAGGAAACATCTTAATGACTTCAGGCCTGGTTCCCACTACAGCTAAGACGCACGCCTGATGGCCGGAAGTTGTTTTCACGATTGATGGTACTTTGTTTGTTGGATCTGCTCTCTAGCCTGGGTGACCATTTCGGCTATCAGTCCAACTCCAAGCATTAAGAATCCGACTGTTTCTAGGAGTGTTACTAGATATAGTAAAGGACGAAATCCAGTGACTGGTGTGAATCTGAAATAAAAAGCCAGGGTGCCCACAAATATTCCTAAGATTATCATCGGCATACTCCTAAAATCGAAGCGGCATATAATATTTTCTCTTCGACAGCCACCGCCCCACTCATCAAACTACTTACTGCTTCCACTATGGCCTGACTGGGATCCTTCCCTTCAGCAACCAACTCAGTAGCTCTATTCAGCACTTCAGACCTAGGCCCTACAAACTCTTGGTGAATTGCCAACTGGTCGAATTTTTTTAAATCAATAAACGCTCTAGCAGAAATTATATCTATACCCCCCTCGGTAATACCCTGCTCTACCAGTGAATTAGGAGTTTGGTCGATGACAGATATAAGTGCTATCTGTGCCTCTTGATTTCTTCCAAGCATTCTAAGTGCTCTGGATCTTAAGAAATTCGCCAGTCTTTCTTCTGGTTCAAAAGGCCGCCCTAGCCCCAGATTTTCCGGCCAGGCAGTAGAAGTCTCAAAATATTCGAGGGCTTCCTCGATTTTTTTTTCAACCAATGCTTCGAGCCCAGCTAGTAAATTAGCTGTAGCAAAAATTTCATGACTCTCGGAGGACATTTCAGAGGGCAGGACTTGTATCTGATCCAAGATCTTTAGAGCAGCGGCATAGTCTCCCAATTCATTCAAAGAACTGGCATGAAGTAGCTTTACGTCAAAATCATTGGGGAAGTAATCTCTTGCGGTAATGCTTGCTAGTACTGCATCTCCCCACCGACCACTACTTCGAAGATATTTTATCAACTCCATGTGAGTAACTCGTTCTTGTGATCCATGCCTGACCGCTCTCCTTAAGTCCATCTCTTCATTGATCTTTGTAGCCACCTCTTGATCTTCGACCAAAGGTTTAATTAGAGCTCTAGAAACGAATACGGGGGCATAAGTTGGAGTTTCTCCTAGATCGATTAGCAATTTCGCAGCCTCGGTAGTTCTATCTCTAGCCCAAAGGTTTAAACTCAACAAATACTCCCAAGACCAATGTTCACTTTCGCGGGCTGCCCACTGGAGGACCTCAATCGACTCCCTCCGGTAAGGGAAGACAAAGCTAGGATCAATACCTTGTTCTAGCTCATTCGCATCTTGATTCAGGTATGATCGCCACAACCCTAAAAGAGGAGAATCTAATTCTGTCTTAATTCCATCGAGAATAACCAAAGCATCCTCAGTCCTTCCAATACGTGTATAGTCTATCACTATTTCTAATATTGTTTGTTCTGGGTATTCGCTACTTATGTTCTGCATTAGATCAGTGATTTGGTCATCTACGGGAGAAGCATTATGAACAGCTAGTAGATATCTCTCCACAGTTGCTGGGTGATTCAGGGCATCTATAGTAAACGCTCGATCAATAATTTCGTTCCATTCGCTCAGAGATTCCGTTATTCTCTTTAGAGTAGCCCATAAATTGAGTGCCGAGAGATTGTAAGCATCATAGTCTAGTGACAAAGAGACGTAATTCTCTGCTTCAATCCAGTCCCTTTCCACAAAAGAGAGTTCCGCAAGCTGCAGATAGGAAACACTCCGGTATGCCATTGAACGTGCAGCCCAGCCGAATGCTTCGGTAGCATCGATGACATCCCCTTTCGCTCTGTATAGCTTCCCCGCTATAAAATTTGCATCAAAATCATACGCATCTAACTCAAGTAGTTTCTCTGCAAAGATTAGGCCTTCATCGTACCTACCGCGCCTAAATTCTATATCTGCCATACCTAGTAAAGCCTTTCTGTTCCACTCCTCCAACCCAAGCGCCGCCTCTAATCGCACTCTAGCTCCTGGGAGTTCTCGGCCTTTCAATAGTTGCATCCCAGCTAGCACCTCTCTATTTACGTCTGATGTCTCGTTAATTGACGTCAAATCAGTCGTAAATGGTTTAGAAAGGAATGAGTCCTCAGCATTAACTACATGCTCGAGGCGCAAAGCTGGCCATTTGACGGTAATTTTATTCGAACCCAGAGGATTGAGGGTCTGTAGATCAAGATCTTCCCGGCTAAATGTATGACCTATTACCTGTAAAGGCTCCATCGACTCAGGGTTCACGAGGATCAGATCGTCATTCACAAAAACTTTGAGAGTGTCTTCTATAGACGCGAATGAGTGGGTGCGAATCAGAATTTCATCCTCGTTGACCTCGAC
>DUCW01000098.1 GCA_012959595.1 Gemmatimonadota bacterium | reverse complement strand
AGCATTTGTAACAACCATCTTGCGTCATTTCATAGTTGTTTTTTATTCTTCTTTTCTTACCTTCAAGCACCCTGTTTCTTAAAAAAGCACCCTGTTTCTTAAAAATTTAGTGCTCAATGTTATTTATCAGGTAAATGTAAGTTAACTACTAAAAAACATACACTGAATAAAATCCCCAGGAAATTGTCTTGGGAGATTTCAAGGGGAGGCTGGATGAGCCATCCAACTCGAGTGATATCCAGGTTAGATATTAAGGGTCCCAATCTCGTGAAAGGCCTGCAGTTTGAAGGCAATAGGGTGTTGGGCACAGCTCAGCAATTTTCTGAGATTTATTACCATGAAGGTGCTGATGAGCTTATTTATCAGGATGTAGTGGCTAGTCTCTACAAGAGAAACAGTCTCAAAGAGATTGTTCAAAAGACTTCTGAAACCATGGCTATTCCTCTTACTGTGGCCGGTGGCATCAGAAGTATTGAAGACATAAACGACTTGCTGAGAGCTGGAGCCGATAAAGTTGCAATAAATACGGCAGCCGTATCTGATCCGAATTTTCTCAGTGAAGCAGCTCGGATCTTTGGATCACAGTGTATTGTCCTATCCATTGAAAGTTACCGGCAGCAAAATGGAAGATGCGAAGTATGGACTGACTATGGACGTGAGGTTTCCAATTTTGAGACTGTTGAGTGGGCAAAAAGGGCAGAAGAGTTAGGGGTTGGCGAGATTCTTCTTACTTCAATCAATAATGAAGGTATGGGAAATGGGTTTGACGTTGAGATTGTTGAGGCTGTATCGAGTTCAGTTTCGGTCCCAGTCATAGCCTGTGGTGGTGCAGGCAAGCCAGAGCATTTCAAAGAGGTAGTGATCGAAGGCAAGGCCGATGCAGTCGCCGCCGCGTCCATCTTTCATTACCACTACTGTCGACCTGTTAACCAGCCCACTATGTCCTATAGCTCTGCAGATCTTCGAATGGGCGCACAGATTGATTCAGGGAATATCGAATTCTTGAATGAAGGGTATGGGGGTGAGGATGGATTGATGGTAGAGCCTTGTTCGATATCTGGAATAAAGGAATTCCTCAATAATAATGGTGTTGAAACTCGGACCACATAAGAAAATAACTATTTTGGAGACAAATGAACTAACATGTTGACTATAGTCGATTATGGGGTAGGAAACCTCTTTAATATTCAGAAAGCATTCCAGTCTTTGGGTTCAAACGTAAGGATTTCTAATAATCCTGAAGAGATAATCAACTCAGACAGATTGTTACTTCCGGGGGTTGGATCGTACGAGGCCGGGATAACGGCATTGAAAGGGAATGGGATAGATCAGGTTGTACGAGAGTTTGCTGATTCGGGACGTCCTATGATGGGCATTTGTTTGGGTATGCAGTTGATGTTGAGTGTCTCTGAAGAAAATGGAAATTGGCCTGGTTTGGATCTCATAGCAGGAAAGGTCGTCCGGTTCACTGGACCAGCACCAACAGGGAAGCCCTATAAAATCCCTCAGATTGGCTGGAACAGTATCAGTAAGCCTGGGAATGTAGATGTCAATTGGAAGAATTCGGTCTTGGAATCTTTGGATGCTGAGGATACTGCTTACGTTTATTTTTTGCATTCATACTATGTGATCCCAGAGGATGCGGGCTGTGTACTTGCCGAGACCAATTATGGTAGAGACACTTTTTGTTCGGTTCTGATGAAGGATAATCTTGTGGGCTGTCAGTTTCATCCAGAACGAAGTGGGAAGGTCGGCTTAGGAATTCTGAAATCTTTTATAAATCACTAAATACGTTGAGTTAGGGGAATATATAATGTTCGAGTTGTCATTAGACAAACAGTTTGATGAATTGCCTGAGGATGTAGTGTATTGCAAGAACTGTGTCGTATCCAATCAGCGTCCTCGGACACGTTTCAATGAGGAAGGAATTTGTTCCGCTTGTCAGTGGGCTTTGAAGAAAGATCAGGTCGTTGATTGGGATACAAGAGCTAAAGAGCTTGCAGATCTGTGCGACAGATTCCGACGCTCAGATGGACAGTTTGACTGTATCGTCCCAGGGAGTGGGGGTAAGGATAGTGCGTATGTAGCCCATCAATTGAAAGTTCGATATGGTATGCATCCGTTGTGTGTCACTTGGTCACCTTTTGAGTACACGGATATTGGATGGAAGAACCTTGAAGCATTTGTAAACAGTGGTTTCACCAACATTCTCGGACAACCGGATGGTTCGATTCACAGAAAAATGACTCGACTATCTTTTGAGCTTAAAGGTGACGCTTGGGAGCCTTTTGCCTACGGCCAAAAGGCTTGGGCCTTTCATATCGCCAACAAATTTGATATAAAACTTATTTTTTACGGAGAGAATGGAGAGCTTGAATACGGAGGTTCAGAGAAATACATGAATCGCCCAATGGAGACTCCTGAAGAGTGGGAGTATGAGTATTACAAGGGTTCAGGTGTAACCGACCTTATTCGAGTAGGCCTTGAGCGAGGCATCCTTTCTAAAGAGGAGTCGGTTTCTCCTGCTATGAACTTGTACCGTCCTCCACCGCCTGAAGAAATCAGTGAGAGAGATTTAGAAATGCATTGGTACTCCTACTATCACAAATGGACTCCACAAGAAAATTTCTATTATGCGGTCAAGAATACAGGACTCCAGACGAATCCAGAGGGTCATTCGGAAGGGACGTATACTAAACATGTAAGCTTGGATGACAAAGCGGATGGTTTCCACTGGTATCTGGCCTATATGAAATTTGGTATGTGCAGATGTTCTAGAGATGCTCAAACGGATATAAGGAGACACCACATTACCCGTGAGGAAGGGGTTGCACTAGTCAATCGATATGATGGAGAGTTTCCCCGTCGTCACTTTAAGTGGTTTCTGCAATATATGGATGTCAAGGAAGAATATTTTTGGGCCGTGATGGATTTTTATCGGGGAAAATCGAATGTGTGGGAGAAAGAAAATGGGTCGTGGGTCATGAAATGCCCAGTCAGCTGAAGATTCTATGAATAGTCAGCATCGAGTCTATCTTCAGGATTCATGTTATTCTGAAGAAATCGGTTCGAGTCCCTCCTTTGATTTCCACCTCCATACTAGCTGGACCGACGGAGCTAATACAGTGAAGGAAATGTATCAGCAATCGGTTTCAGTTGGACTGGAAGCTATCCTATATTCTGAGCACGGACGTAAGTCATCGGAAGATTGGTTTTTTGATTATGTAGATGAAGTGAAAAGTCTTCCATCTGATCCTTGCGTACCTTTCGTCGGCCTGGAAACCAAAGTGGAAGATTGGGATGGAACCCTGGATGCTACGAATGAGATGCTGTCCGTTTGTGATTTGGTTATGGGAAGTGTCCATCGTTTTCCGGGGGAAAAAGGTCAGATCAGAGGGTTTGGAGAGGTTGATCCAACAGAAGCGATTGAAGCTGAATATCTTTTGTCTATGGCGGCACTTGAGAATCCCGATCTTGATATCTTGGGACATCCGTTTGGAATGAGTCATAGGCGATTTGATGTGCAACCTGATGAGGAAAGAGTCCGTCAGGTAATCAACCAAGCATCAAGAAATGGGAAGGCGATAGAGATCAACTCTCGCTATCACCCAAATCCTTGGCTATGGATAAAGTGGTGTTTGGAGGATGGAGCAATGATTTCTTTGGGTTCCAATGCTCATGACTTGACCAGCGTAGGTCAGATTGTTCGTGTTTTAAAAGGAGAGGAGGCACCCTGGAATCCATCAGAATCTTAGTCACTGGAGCTGGGAGTGGTGTGGGACAGGGCGTGATAAAGTCACTCCATGCTAGTTCTCTAGACCTCACTGTCCTAAGTGCTGATATATCACCATTTAACGCTGGGCTGTACCGTACTTCAGAAAGTTTTCTAATTCCCAAAGTAGAGGAAAGTGGGGCCAGGCAGCATATATCCGATTTGATAGCAAAAAAAGAGATCGACATATTGATGATCGGATCAGAGTTCGAATTAGAGTTCTTTTCTCGTCACAAAGATCGGATTGAAGCAGACACAGGTGTTTTGATAGTGGCCTCGAGCTCGGAAACAGTAGAGATTTCAAATGACAAATGGCTTACAACTGAATTCCTCAGAGAAAACGGACTACCATACGCGGAAGCTTTTGTTCCGAGG
>DUCW01000097.1:433-4171 GCA_012959595.1 Gemmatimonadota bacterium | reverse complement strand
CTAGTATCCAAGGGTTTTTCCCCCTGCTAGCACCCACCTTTGGGGCGAGGCTGCATAAAAAGGTTGACTATAGAAACACAGTTTGGGAAAAGTGATAGATACACCACACCAAGGGGCTCTATGGCAATACATAGCCCTGGCTAGGGAGACCACTAACGTCCCAATACGCATCTTACATCTCTCGAATAATCCGAGAGGCTGCTTAATAGATATGGTCTATTTCAGGGCTACTGTAGCGCCCTGTTCTTCCAATTTTGTTTTGATTTGTTCGGCTTCGTCTTTTCCGACAGCTTCCCTGACTGTACTAGGGGCTCCATCAACCAACTCCTTAGCCTCTTTCAAGCCGAGTGTCGTTACCTCTCGGACAGCTTTGATGACTTGAATCTTTTTGTCACCAATGCCCTCCAGGATGACGTCAAACTCGTCTTTTTCCTCAGCCACTTCAGCTGATTCCTGCCCGGGAACACCCGCCATAGCGACTGGGGCTGCGATTGCTGTCACGTTAAATTTTTCCTTGAATGCGTCTACAAACTCAGACAATTCAAGGACTGTCATATTACCGATAGTGTCGAGAAGTTTCTCTTGATCCGTAGCCATTCTGTCGGCTTCCTCCTGGTTCAACTGACCTTAAGTCAGTATTAGGGAACTATAAATTCCTGGTGATCATATCTGACGAAATCATTCACTAAACCTCGTCTTCCTGCTTAGTACTCAAAGCGTCCAGAAGACCCAACATCTCCTGGATTTTTGCTTCGAATGCTCCTACCAAAGCAATCAAAGGTGTTTCCATCGCTCCGACCGCTTGTGCTAACAATTCATCCCTAGTAGGCAGTTTAGCTAAACGCCCAATCTCTTCAACGGACAGCACATTTTCACCTAAAATGGCAAGCTTGAAAACTGGCCTGTCCTCATGCTCCTCACTAAAATCTGACACAGTTTTTGCAGGCTCTACTACACCTTCTGAACTCAGAATCACTGCCGTAGGGCCAGAAAACACTTCACTGATATCCGGTAAATCCATATCTTTTACGGCTAATCTCAACAGTCTATTCTTAACCACCACGCACTCCGCACCCGAGTTCCGTATCTGCCTCCTGAGATCAGTAATATCCTTGACGTCTAACCCTGAAAAATCAGTGAAATACACAACTGACGCTTCACGGATTTTTTGTCCGAATTCTTCCACGAAAACTTTCTTTTCGGCACGATTCATTTCTAGGCCCCAGTAAAAGCGTTCGGATCAACGGCCACACCTGGTCCCATTGTACTAGAAACTGTGACGCTCTTCATATACTTCCCCTTAGCAGTCGCCGGCTTGGCTCTAAGGATGGAGTCGACCACAGCCACCAAATTTTCACTAAGGTGCTCAGGAGTAAACGAGACTCGGCCGATAGGTGCATGGATGTTGCCGGTCTTATCAACTCGATATTCGATTTTTCCTGCCTTTATCTCACCCACCGCTCTCGAGATATCGAACGTAACTGTTCCACCTTTTGGAGTTGGCATAAGCCCTCTGGGACCTAACACTTTACCCAGGGGACCTACTTTATTCATAAGGTCAGGGGTCGCTACACATACATCGAAGTCCAACCATCCGTCCTGGATTTTATGGATATACTCCACCCCCACGTAATCAGCTCCAGCCTCCTGAGCCTCAGTTTCCTTTTCTCCCTGAGCAATTACTAAAACCCTTACCGATTTTCCTGTTCCATGAGGCAGGACGACAGTTCCTCTAACAACTTGTTCAGCTCTTTTAGGGTCAATCCCCAAACAGGTTGACACATCCACGCTCTCATCGAACTTAGCCGACGCTAGTTCTTTGACCATTTGAACGGCTTCATCAGGCTTGAATTGAACCCCAGCAGGGATCTTTTCCTTTGCGTAACGAAATCTTTTTCCGTGTTTCGACATAGCTTCGAACCGACTAGTTCACCCTTCCACTCCCTGGCGGTTCACATGGAGTGGTTTGACGGATTTTTTCCTGCTTTCAAATGTAACATAACTGGAACAAAAATGAGAATCTATCTCTCCAAAGTTTATAAAGGATCTATATCTATAAACTCTTAACTTACCTCAACTCCCATAGACCTGGCACTGCCAGACAGCATCTTAACTGCGGCCTCCAGATCATTAGCATTTAAATCTTCCATCTTTATCTCAGCAATCTCTTCTAATTGTTTTTTCGTGATCGTTCCCACTTTGTCACGGTTAGGTTCTCCTGATGCCTTCGGAATTCCAACAGCCTTCTTTATCAAAAAAGACGCTGGTGGAGTTTTCGTAATAAAGGAAAAGGAGCGATCAGCATAAACGGTTATTTCAACAGGTATAATAGTCCCATTTTGTTGCTGGGTTTTAGCATTAAACTGCTTACAGAATTCCATGATATTAACCTGCTGTTGTCCTAAAGCAGGGCCCACTGGAGGTGCTGGACTAGCTTGGCCTCCGAGAATGTGGAGCTTTATCAGACCAGCTACTCTTTTTGCCATTTTCTAAACCCTATTGATTCTGATTCAATTGTCCTAGAACATTTCATTGGAAACCTTTAAGCTGAGTATAATCTAATTCCACAGAAGTCGGCCGCCCAAATAGTGAGACTTCGACCTTCACCTTCCCTTTTTCGGGATAAATTTCTTTAACAGTACCAGAAAAATCACTGAACGGACCCTGCGTGACTTCTATCACTTGATCTATCTGGAAGGGAATCTCCTCTTGGTGTTCACTATCCGGCTGTTCCACCCCAACTCCAAGAATCTTGTTGATTTCATGATCCTGAAGCGCCTGAGGAGTTCCTGAACCTACAAATTTTATCACACCCTGGATATTGTTAACTGTATGAATGGTTCGTTCATTTAAACACATGTTCACCAATACATAACCTGGATATAACCGCCTTGTAACAGTTATCTTTTTGCCGTTACGAATTTCAACAGCTTCGCGAGTAGGAACAAGCACCTCTACAATTTCACCGTTGCTTGGACCTGATCCAGACTCCCCGCTTTCATGGATATGCCTTTCTATCAGCTTCTGCACCTTATTCTCATGCCCAGAATAACTCTGAACAGCATACCATCTAGGTCCAGAAGCAGCCATCTTATCCGCCATTTTCAGCTCGCTCCGAAAAGTCCCATTATAAATCCTATGACCGTGCGCGATAACACATCCATTAGCCAAATAATCCCCGAAATCAAAATGACAAACAGAATGACAACTAAAGTTGCACTCTTCAACTGTTCATAATCTGGCCAGGTCACTTTAGACAACTCGTCCCAGCACTCCTCTATAAAATTCTTGATAGCTGTCAATTTTCCGACTTTTTCCATTGTCAAACTCTTTACTTGGTTTCTTTATGGGGGGTGTGCGTCCTGCAGCGTGGACAATACTTTCTGTACTCCACCCGTTCAGGATGCAGACGCTTGTTCTTGGTCTTACTATAATTCCTTTCCGCACACTCTTGACACCCGAGTATGATTTTGTCTCGCGGCATGTAATCCTCTCGTTACCGAACAAATTCGATCAGTACAACGCAAAGTTAAATTTTAACAACGTTTAAAGCTCAAGAAGCCCAGTACGCCCAAACCTTTGACAACAAGTTCCACGTAGCAAGCCCTTGGAGCTTAAAATCCTAGTGCTTGAGTATAAAAATAGGCTCTCCTCTATTATTTCAGTGACAACACCAGATCCAACTGTACGACCACCTTCACGAATAGCAAATCTCAATTGACTATCCATGGCTATAGG
>DUCW01000097.1:0-320 GCA_012959595.1 Gemmatimonadota bacterium | reverse complement strand
GACCATCTCAACACCATCAGGAAGATTTGCTGCTCCCGTGACGTCGGTAGTTCTAAAATAAAACTGAGGTCTATAGCCATCAAAGAACGGCGTGTGTCGGCCACCTTCATCTTTAGTAAGGACATAGACTTCGCCTTTGAATTTGGTGTGCGGAGTTATCGAGCCCTTTTTAGCCAGAACCTGCCCTCTCTGTATATCTTCTTTGCCTACCCCCCTCAAGAGAAGGCCGGCATTATCACCTGCACGCCCTTCGTCTAAGAGCTTTCTAAACATCTCTACCCCAGTCACTGTAGTTTTCCTATCAGCTCCCATCCCGACCA
>DUCW01000096.1 GCA_012959595.1 Gemmatimonadota bacterium | reverse complement strand
ATTGTCAATTCGTTGACTATGGGGTCTCCATTTACGGTTTGAGCATCGGGCCCTACGAATTGGATGAGGCCGTCTTGGTTGTGGTCTTGGAATGATATGAGTCCAGTAGATTCCCAGGTGGTAAACCATTCTGGCATTTGAGAGTAAGGTTGTTCAGAAACGGTATTGAGAAGATTGGTGCGAGCAAAGACAGCAACGGCTGGAGCAGTGGTATAAAGAATCGCTATGAACAAAAGTGCCCAACCGACGCTTATTCTGGCGTCTTTGACTTTAGGAACGGTGTAGAATCTTATTATCACATGGGGAAGCCCAGCGGTTCCAGCCATGAGGGCTGCTGTGATAAAAAAAATGTCCGTACTTGATTTCTCCCCAGAAGTGTAGGATGCGAATCCTAGTTCAGAGTGCAGTCCGTTAAGGCGATCAAGTAAGAACATGCCACTTTCCTGATCAGTTCCTCCCAGGCCTATTTGGGGGATCGGATTTCCTGTAATCAGAAGAGAAAGGAAAATAGCTGGTACTAGATAAGCGAATATCAGCACACAATACTGCGTGACCTGGGTGTAGGTGATTCCTTTCATGCCACCAAGAACAGCGTAAAAGAAGACGATACACATACCGATCAAGACGCCAGTTTCTATAGGGACTTCGAGGAAACGTCCGAATACTATACCTACCCCTCTCATTTGCCCAGCGACATATGTGAAAGAGATAAATATTGCACAAACTACAGCTACAATTCTTGCTGTTTGCGAGTAATATCTTTCGCCAACAAAGTCGGGGACCGTATAGGCACCAAATTTTCTAAGGTAAGGTGCCAGTAAAAGGGCGAGTAGTACGTATCCCCCAGTCCAGCCCATCAAGTAGACAGAACCGTCATAACCCCTGAAGGCGATGATTCCTGCCATGGAGATGAAGGACGCTGCGGACATCCAGTCTGCCGCTGTTGCCATACCATTCGCTAAAGGGGATACTCCGCCACCAGCTATGTAGAACTCTTTAGTTGAGCTTGCTCGAGACCAGATCGCTATGCCTATATAAAGGGCAAATGAAAGGCCTACTAAGATAAACGTCCAGACTTGAACACTCATGAGTCGTCCGCTTCCTGGACACCGAACTCCTTATCTAGCCGGTTCATGAGAAAGACATAGGTAAAGATCAAAACAACAAAAATGTAAATCGATCCTTGTTGAGCGAACCAGAATCCCAAAGGGAAGCCAGTTCCCGGAATTCTGATCTCGTTAAGGACATCTACGAATACTATGCCAGCCAGGTATGAAGCAAGGAACCAGACTGCAAGAAGGACCATGAGATATTGTATATTCTTTCGCCAGTATTGGGTCCTTCGGCCGGCGATTTCATCTGTACAGTGTTGAGTCATTGTGGGCATAGTCTGGGGAAGGTTTGTGATTCGGGCAAGCTCGCCTGGTTGTTGTGATTGTAGAGAAGTCTCGTCAGCAGTTATAAAGATTGCGATGGATCATTTCTAATCACTTACTGGAATCTGGTTTTTTTTAACCCACTTGTTGTACCAAGCTAGATATCTTTCATAGCGGTCTTTCTGATAGGATGGGGGCCGGAGTCCGTGGCCTTGGCCTGGATAGACTACAAGTTCTGTCGGCACCCCAAGTCTGCGGAGTGCTTGATAAATTTGTTCTCCATTTTGGATGGGAACGTTCCAGTCTTTTTCGCCACCCATCACCAGTGTGGGTGTTGTTATCCTATCCACTTTATTGAAAGGGCTGATAGCTTCCCAAGCCTCACGGTTGTTACCTTCCCAGGGCAAGCCTAGCTCTTTTTCCCATTGCAACTGATAATGGTCGTGGCCGTAATTTGCTACATAGAGGAATTCACTTGCCCCGGTGATTGCACCCGAGAAACGATCCGTTTGTGTGATCACATGGTCGGTTAGTATTCCGCCGTAGGACCAGCCTCCTACTCCAAGTTGATCTGGATCTGACCAACCGCGTTCGATGGCATAGTCCACCCCAGCCATAACATCTTCATAATCTCGGACTCCCCATTCTGCCCACAGATCAGCTGAAAATTTCTGACCATAACCTGAAGATCCTCGCGGATTTGTCTGCACTACCACATAGCCATTCGCTGCAAAGAGTTGGGCCTCGAAGTTAAAGGAGTGTCTGTATTGACTCACAGGTCCACCGTGGATTCTTAGAAGGGTGGGATATCGAATTCCTTCTTCAAATCCTATTGGGAAGGTTACGAAGCCTTCTATTTCGGTCCCATCTTTTGAAGGGAACTGAACATTTTTCACATCAGCAATTTTGATGCCAGCCAGAATTTTATCATTTGTGTAGGTAATGCGATTTAGCTCGTTCTTTTGAAGCAAATGGATTTCAGGCGGTTTATCGAGAGTGCTAATCAAAGTTGCTATTATGCCATTTTTTCCTAAGGAGAATTGGCCCACGCTCAGGGGGCCCTTGATCAGTCTTTCGGGAGTACCATCGCTAGTAGAAATTTGGACCAGGTGGTCTTCAGATGAGTCTTCCATACGGAAGATTATATCCTTTCCGTTTTCCCGGAATTGCGGAGAGCTGATATTTCTATCGATATGTCCAGTCAAGATTTTAGCTGCTCCTCCATTCGAAGGAACAACGGCCAAGTGGCTCGTAGCATACCAGATGAGGTCAGGTTCTATAACCGACACATAGGTTATCCATTTTCCATCGGGACTCCAGGAAGGCGAAGAATCGGAACCTGGGTTAGAAGTGACTTGAAGAAGAGTTTGACCTTTGTCTGTGTTTCGAGAGCTGACTACCCAGATATCCGTATTTTGATTTCCGTCGGGCTCAGCAGTGCGGTTACTTAAAAAAGCGATACGCTGTCCATCGGGACTCCAGGTGGCTTGAGATTCGTTATAGTCACCAGAGGTAATTTGTGTGAGATTCTGGGTTTCCAAGTCAAAAGTATAAAGGTGAGTATGGCGATTGCCTGTCAGGTAGCCTTGACCATCGCGCTTGAATTGAAGTCGGTCGATGACCCAGGGAGCTTGGGGTGCGTTGGCTTTATTGCTTCCCCATCCATTTTTAGCTTCCGGATCTTGGATAGTTAATAGTAGTAGTGATCCATCTGGAGACCATCGGTAGTCTCGGATTCCTTGTTCTACAGTCGTCAATTGTCGTGCTTCACCTCCACGCCGATCCAAGATCCAAACCTGGTTATCACTTCCATCTCTAGCACCTGTGAAAGACAGAAATTTTCCATCAGGACTCCATTGGGGATTCCCAGAGGATGTTCCTGACACTGTCATTGGGAGGGCATTACCACCATTTGTCGAAACCATCCATACGCGAGTTTCGGAACTTTCTTGTTCTAGACTGGTTTCTGTTAATGTGTAAGCAATCCATTCTGCTTCAGGGCTTAATACTGGAGCTCCTACCCTTTGGATTCCGAATTGATCGGATGGTTCTAGGTGACGTAAATTCTGAGCTTCAACTTGGAAGGAGGTTTCAGTGGCTGCGATCCATATGAGAATCGCTATCAGAAATGATTTATTAAGAATACTAGGGGGCTTATTCTTACTACTTGTGGGAAGATCTTGAATGTTCATACGTAACCTGCAGCGTTTAAGGTTTAGTCTACTGACGCCACGGGAAAGGAGGTCTTTGCAGGTGCCAGTCGGTCTCTCTTTGGTAGGCCATTCCAAAATCAAGGGTGGATTGGTCGTTCCAGGCTGAACTAACAATCTGTACTGAAAGGGGTAGTCCATCTTCATCGAATCCACACGGAATGGCTAATCCTGGGTGTCCTACCAGATTTGCGATGGAATTTAATTTGGGTGTAGCAGAATTGATTTCATTCGGGGGTTCCCATTCCGGCCTGGCTGGCACCGGCCAACCATCTCTCACTTCGCGCAGTGCCGCTCCATTGGGCCAGGTAGGAGCGATGACCGCATCGAATTGGGAGACCAATTGATCGGCCTCTCTTCTTATCTGATTACGTATTCGTTGAGCTGTGAGGTAGTCGGAGGCTGGCATCATTCTGCCAGCCATCCAGCCTGCAGCTAGCCAGCCAGCCAGTCAGCCAGCCAAACAGCCGCCACCCAGCAGCCACCCAGCAGCCAGCCAGCCACAAGCAGCCAGCCAGCAGCAAGCCATTCAGTCGCCAGCAAGCCAGGCAACAGCCAGCCAGCAAGCCAACCAGCCAACCAGCCAG
>DUCW01000095.1:483-4224 GCA_012959595.1 Gemmatimonadota bacterium | reverse complement strand
GTTTATTGAAGTTTTTGATCTAGTTTTTTCATCAACTTGTTTAACGATCACTGCGCAATAAAGGTTAGGCTTGCTAGGGTCTTTATTTGGTACAGATCCAGGTGCCTCTGAGAAGCTTGCACAGCAAGCCTTTTCGAGTGGCCTATTGACGGCGGCGATTGTATACTCGCAAGAATCTGAAAGTACGTTCGAAGCGGAGGTATTTACTGACGCTTTTCAGGAATTAGGTGGGTTTGTGTTGGGTAGATTTGAATACTCAGTAGGATCCACCTTCTTTGAAGAGCATCTGCGAGCTGTAGAGGCCATAATGCCGGATATATTGTTTTTACCAGTACCTGCTGATGACATTGAACTGATAGCACCGCAGGTGACGTTTTTTGGATTAGACTCTTTAGGTATCAGGATTTTCGGAACTGCGGGATGGAGTCAAGATGAAGTTTTGAATGTGGTAGATACAAGGCACACAGATGGTGTGGTCACTGCCAGTCCCTTTCCGCTTGGAGAAATTCTGCCTGGTTATCAAGAATTTTTGTCGGTTTACGAAAGAATACATCAAAGAACTTTACCCAATTTATTTCCCACCTTTGGATATGACGCAGCTTCAATACTTTTAGAAGGAATAAAAACGAGTGCTCAGACATCAAAGGGGTTCGTAGAAGCACTAGAAGAACTTTCTGATTTTTCTGGTGCTACTGGGCTGCTTTCGGTAAAAGATGGACATGTAGTCCGAAAGCATTTTGTGACCTGTTTGCAGGATAGAACAAGAAGAGTGATTTCTCCCTACCAGCAATCCCAGCCAATCATGATGCCGCCTCTACCTGACCCAGAAACTGACTCTATACCTGAGGGTGCCCCCGATCGAATAATGGGATTTCAATGTTCTAATTCAGGATCGTGATTCCTGTTAAGGGATCACACGACGTATCTGAGGAGACTATTGATATCAGAGGGATCAATTCGTCTGGTGAAGGAGTTGGTAGGTTGCAGGACGGTAGTGTCATTTTTATCCCAAGGACTGTTCCTGGAGATGAGGTAAGAGTCGCTGTCATGGTGAGGAAAGCCCGGTGGTCTAGAGGCAAGCTTATCGAAATAGTTTCTCCTGGAGCAGATAGAGTCGAACCTCTTTGTGAATATTATGGAGGTTGTAATGGGTGTGCCCTCCAGCATATGACCTATGACGCCCAGTTGAAGTGGAAAATAAATTCTGTAGAAGAATCTTTTAAACGGATCGCAGGTATGAAGATCCCTGTTTCTGGTATACAAGCCAGCCCAGAGGAGTATAACTATCGTTCTCGGTTGACCTTCACTTTATTGCGTTTGCCGAACTCCAGGGTAATAGCTGGATTTCATTCGCTCGGTTCACCCCAAAGGATAGAGGACATAAAGGAAACTTGTATCCTCGGAGAAGCAAGTTTAATTATAGCCTGGAAGTCTTTGCGTGAGTGTTGGGGAGAGAACGCGAGATTGCTCCCTGCTGGAAGGAAACTAAAACTCACTCTTCGAACTGTGCAGGGGGGCATTGTTCTAGTGATCCGCGGTGGGAAAGGTTACGGAAGGCTTGATTTGTTGATTGGAAAAATTCCCGAACTAATCTCCATCTGGGGCGTAGACAGCAAGGGTAACAGAAATTTGCTTGCAGGCTCACGGCGCTTGTTTGATCAGAGACTCGGAAGCACAGTAGAAGTTGAGGCTACTACCTTCCTTCAAGCAAATCGGAATTGCGAAGTTCTCTTGAATGATTGGGTGTGTGATCAGGTCAATCCGTATGAGGGTATGCGCTTGATAGACGCTTATTGCGGTTTTGGTTCTTACGGTAGGCGTATGATGGTTCGGGGAGTAGATGTAGTTGGAATAGAGCGCGATCTGGATGATGATGTCTCTCTCGCCGCCGGTAGTTGCGGCAGTCTGAGGTGTTTCAAAGGAGCAGTCGAAGAAGTGCTTCCAAAGGTGCTTCCTGCTGATGCTATAATTCTTAATCCTCCCAGGATAGGACTAAGTCCATTGGTTAGCAGTCTAATCAGAGATAAAGGGCCATGTTTGGCGATTTACGTCAGTTGTGATTCAGCTACTTTAGCACGAGATATAGCCAGAATAGGTGACACTTATGAGATTACTAAGGTCCATAGTTTTGATCTGTTTCCACAGACTCCTCACACAGAAACTGTAGCTGTGATGCATAGAAAGATGTAGGATGTTGGGATAAACCAAGATCGGTTACCGTTGATGACTCGGGTCAGGGAAAGACGTTGTGAAGGAAAAATCTGAAACACCTGATTTGTACGACAGGAAACATTCCGAAGAACCGGGGAAATTCCCTTTTACCCGAGGCATACATCGGAGTATGTATCAGCACCGCTATTGGACTATGCGGCAGTACGCGGGATTCGGTACCGCAGAAGAAACCAATCGACGATATCATTATCTTTTAAATGAAGGCACCAGTGGCCTTTCAGTAGCTTTCGATCTTCCGACTCAGATGGGTTTGGATTCAGACCATCCCCTTGCCAATGGAGAAGTTGGTCGGGTAGGTGTTGCGATAGATTCACTAGAGGACATGAGAAGATTGTTCTCGGGCATATCACTTGATGAAGTGTCCACTTCAATGACGATAAATTCTACGGCAGCTATCTTGCTAGCAATGTACATCAGTTTAGCTGACGAACAGGGCGTGAGTAGAGAATCCTTAGCCGGTACGGTCCAGAATGACATCCTCAAGGAATATGTCGCTCGAGGAACATATATCTATCCAATGGAAGAAAGCCTTAGGCTAGTGTCTGATTTGACTGTTTTCTGTTCGGATGAACTGCCAGGTTGGAATCCTATATCAATTTCAGGGTACCATATTCGAGAGGCTGGCTCGACGGCTGCTCAAGAGATCGCATTTACTTTGGCCAATGGCTTAGAGTATGTGGAGAGATTGTTGGCAGGGGGAATGAATCTAGAAACTTTTGCACCTCGTCTGTCCTTTTTCTTTGCGGCACACAATGACATTTTCGAAGAAGTGGCGAAATTTCGAGCCGCTAGAAGACTTTGGGCCCAGACAATGAAGTCAAAGTATGGAGCATCGGATAGGTCTTGCTGGCTCCGGTTTCATACGCAGACGGGAGGATCTACTTTGACTGCTCAACAGCCCATGAACAATGCGGCTAGGGTTACGATACAAGCAATGGCGGCAGTCCTGGGTGGTACTCAGTCGTTGCATACTAATGGGTTTGATGAGGCCCTCAACTTGCCAACAACTGGTTCTGCAAAGTTAGCACTTCGAACCCAACAGATAATTGCTTATGAGTCAGGGATCGCGAAAGTGACAGATCCAATGGCCGGTAGCTATTATATTGAAGAACTAACCGATAAAATGGTGGAAATGTCTCGGGATTATTTGGATAAAATTGATGCACTAGGCGGAGCTTCAAATGCAACCGTGTTTATGCAGGAAGAGATTGCTGCTGCTGCCTATTCGCACCAGAAAAATGTTGAAAAGGGAAAACAGGTGATTGTGGGAGTGAACCAATTTGTTGAAGAGGAAGAGGAGCACTCCTCGACTGTGCCTGCCGATTATTTGGAACTGGAAGGAGATCAGTGTCATTCTCTGATAAACATGAAAGCTAGAAGGGATAAAGAGAAAATTAAGAAGGCTTGCGATGATGTTCGATTGGCTGTGAAGTCAGGGGAGAACTTAATCCCAGTTTTCATAGATGCTGTCAAGGCAGATGTTACGTTGGGTGAGATCAGTGAAATTTT
>DUCW01000095.1:0-435 GCA_012959595.1 Gemmatimonadota bacterium | reverse complement strand
GGGGTGAGTATCAGGCCTAGTTAGTTTCCCCACAGTTGTTATTTTGAGAAACCAGTAAATGTTTAATAATAGGACTATTTTTCAAATAAAAAACTATAATGCCTACTTACGAATATAGATGTTCTGAAGGTCATGACTTTGAACAATTTCAAAGTATGAGTGATGAATCCATACCCAATTGCCCAGAATGTGGGGCTCTGTCTGAGCGACTACTTTCTGGCGGAGCAGGATTTATTTTTAAAGGGAAAGGATTTTATATCACAGACTATCGGAGCGAGGATTATAAAAAAGCCGCTTCATCTGATAGTGAAACAGCTGAAATTTCGGAGTCAAAACCTAGCCCTAGCGAGTCAAGTTCTTCCTCACAGAGTACTTCAAACTCAGGAAAGGCTGGGAGTAAGGCCGACTCTACTAGTGATTAGAGTGATTAGAGTG
>DUCW01000094.1:3880-4237 GCA_012959595.1 Gemmatimonadota bacterium | reverse complement strand
AAAGAGCTCGGAGAAAATAACTTGAAGAAATTATCGTTACCGGGGGACAAATCAATCACCCAGAGGCTCCTCATTTTGGGAGGATTAACTGAAGGGAAGAGTTGCTTGAAAGGGCCTTTATCTAGTACGGATTGCTTCTCCACTGCTGATGTTTTGAGGAATCTGGGCGTAAAAATAGAATCTTTTTCTGATGGTGGTGAATTGACGATTACAGGGATGGGGTTGCAGGGGTTTCACTCTCCAAAAAAAGATCTCGATTTCCAAAACAGTGGTACTGGAGCCAGGCTGATGCTAGGAGTCTTGGCCAGCCAGCTAAAGTTGGAAGATGTTATTGTCACCGGTGATAATTCCTTGAGA
>DUCW01000094.1:1296-3716 GCA_012959595.1 Gemmatimonadota bacterium | reverse complement strand
CCTTGAGAAAGAGACCGATGGGAAGAGTGGTGAAGCCTCTCAGGGAAGCGGGAGCGATGTTCGAGTATTTGGAGGAAACAGAAAGGCTTCCTCTCTCTCTATCCGGTCGATTATTGAAATCGATTCATTATCAATCTCCAGTAGCGAGTGCTCAAGTAAAAAGTGCTCTCCTCTTCGCTGGTTTGGTGAGTGGTGAGACATCAATACTATCTGAACCGAGGCAGTCGCGCGATCATACAGAACGGATTTTAGAAAGTGTCGGCGTTCCGATTCATGAGAGGAATCATCAAGGTCGTTGGGAAGTTAGGATGGATGATCCACCCAGCAGGTTGAATCCTTTTGAAATAGATATACCAGGGGATTTTTCGTCTGCTGCATTCTTCATAGGACTGGCCACCCTAGGTGGTGTCAAGGGTGGCTTAACTCTAGAAAACGTGGGCTTAAACCCAACTAGAACTGGCCTTATCGACGTACTGTTGCGTATGGGTGCTAGAATCCAAATTTCAGAATCGATTTCCAGGGATCTTAGAGAAGTAATAGGATCAATCGAAATTTCACCTAGTGAATTGTCTGGAACTGAAATTAGACCTGAAGAAGTTCCTTGCATGATTGACGAGTTTCCTCTCCTGGCTATTTTAGCCTCAAGAGCAGAAGGTGTGACCAAGATAAGAGGAGTTGGAGAACTGCGATTCAAGGAATCGGATCGCATTAGCACATTAGTTCATAATATGCGTACAATAGGTTTAAATGTTGAAGAATTTGAGGATGGATTGGAAATCGTAGGAACGGAAATCCCCTTAAAAGGGAAAGTTTATAGTCAGGGAGACCACAGAATTGCGATGGCCTTTGGGATCCTGAATGCTTTACCGAACAATCAAATTCAAATTGAAGGTGCGGCAGCTGTTAGTGTAAGCTTCCCTGGATTCTGGAGCGTGTTATCAGATCTGCAAAAAGAGTTAAACCATTCATGATTGATCCCAGGCCATCAGGTCGCACGAACTCAGGAGGAATCGTCGTCACTATAGATGGCCCCGCGGGTTCTGGTAAGACCAGTACCGCTAGAAAATTGGCAGAAATTCTTCAGTATCGCCATCTGGATTCAGGTGCTCTTTATAGACTGCGAGAATCGGTTCCTTTTGATGGATGGAGAGGTCTCACCGTAAGTGACTTAGACAAGCTTGACCTACAGATAGTAGCAAGGGATGATAGAATAACCATGTTTTGGAAGCAGACGGAGATTTCCTCTGAACTCAGAACCGTTGAAGTAACAGAGAGGGTTTCTCATGTCGCCAGTTTGCCTCAAGTGAGAAAATGGTTGCTCGGAACACAGAAAAAATTGGGGGCAAACGGACGTTTGATCGCAGACGGTAGAGATATGGGAGAAACAGTGTTTCCAGACGCTGAGGTCAAGATATTTTTGACGGCTAGCCTCGAAATTAGGGCTAAGCGCCGCCTCTTGGAAAGTTCTGGTGACGGATTTCTCAATGAAATGCTAAGAGATGAAATGGAAAGGATTCGTGAAAGAGACCTTGCAGATGAAGATCGACAACATTCTCCTCTAGTTCAAGTTGCAGATGCAATTGAAGTGAACACGACTGAGCTAACCTTTGATGGACAGGTTGAAATTTTACTGGAGATTGTCAGAGACTTGACTGGTACACGGTAGTAGGAATATTTTCTATGTGCTGACGATGGATAGAGTAAATTTTAAACCTTAACCCCAACCTAGATAGTCAACGTTGTAGCTTCCTGAAGCCGAAATTACGTTGATTCTTCGATCGAGTAACTAATGACAGATAATGAATCCCTGGATCCTACCACTGAACAGCAGAATCAGACATCGGAAAATGATGTGTCAGATCTGCAAATTACTGAGCAAGTTTTGGAAGAGAGTAATGCTTTACAGATTATACAGTCAGGTTTGGGTGAGATATCACCTGAGTTAATAAATGATCCTTATGGTGCTGAAATCTTAGACGTATCTGATGAAGATTTTCAAGCATTGCTCAATCAACAAGCTGACCTCATTGGGGATTTCAAAGAAGGCGAAGTTGTTAAGGCCAAAGTGATTAAGGTGACGCAGAATGTTGTCATCATGGATTTTGGCTTCAAAAGTGAAGGGGCAGTTCCTCTCGACGAGTTCAAAGATGTGGACTCTCTTCAGCCCGGAGAAACAGTTGAAGTCTTGCTAGAAAGCCTCGAGGACGATGACGGGGTTGTGATTTTATCAAAGAAGAAGGCGGATTTCCTGAGAGTTTGGGAAATCATAAGAGAAGCACATGAAAATGAAGAGCCGGTTCAAGGGGTCTTAACCAGGAAAATAAAGGGTGGAGTGACTGTAGATGTGATGGGAGTAGATGCTTTCCTTCCTGGTTCAAAATGGATCCACTCCTTTTTTGGTGAGGGAGGTTTGTTGAACC
>DUCW01000094.1:0-1286 GCA_012959595.1 Gemmatimonadota bacterium | reverse complement strand
TGGTTCGCAGATAGCTCTCAGGAGAGTTCCTAATATTGACGATCTAATAGGGCAGTCTCTCAATTTTAAGATAATTAAATTGAATAAGCGGCGAAGGAATATTGTGGTTTCTCGTCGTGCTATACTTGAGGACAATAGAGAAAAGAGTAGGGAATTACTGGTTAACGAATTGCTGGTTGGACAGATCAGGCAGGGGATTGTGAAGAATATTACGGATTTCGGTGCCTTTATAGACCTGGGTGGCTTAGACGGATTGTTACATATAACGGACATGTCTTGGGGCCGGATAAATCATCCTTCTGAAATACTAGGAAACGCCGATGAGATCGATGTTAAAATTTTGGATATCGATTGGGAAAGAGAACGAATATCTCTCGGATTAAAACAATTGTTGCCGTATCCTTGGACTGGAATTATCAACAAAATCCCTGTAGGATCTCGAGTTTTCGGAAAAGTTGTCTCAATAACTAACTATGGAGCTTTCGTAGAGCTCGAAAAAGGTGTCGAAGGTTTGATTCATATTTCGGAGATGTCTTGGACCAGAAATATTCGGCACCCATCCAAATTGGTAAATATTGGAGATGAAGTCGAAGCAGTGGTTTTAAAAGTGGATCTAGAAGAAGAGAAGATTTCATTGGGAATGAAACAAATCGAAGACGATCCGTGGTTGACTCTACCAATGAAATATCCAGCAGGGACATCAATGGCAGGTACGGTACGCAATCTGACAACATTTGGAGCATTCGTAGAGATTGAAATGGGTATTGATGGGTTAGTGCATGTTTCGGATATGAGCTGGACGAAACGAGTTGAGCATCCTTCGGATTTCTTGGAGAAAGGACAAGAAGTGGAAGTAATGGTCCTCTATATAGATCCAGAGGCAAAAAGGATTTCATTGGGAATGAAACAGACTATGGAAGATCCGTGGCCTGAGATTTGCGATCGATTTGAGGTGGGGCTTGAAACTAAGGGGATCATAGTTTCCTGTGGAGAACTGGGACTTTTAGTAGACCTAGGAGAAGATATAGAGGGGTTTGTTCCTATCGCTCAATCAGGTCTTCCTGAAAAAGAAGGAAATCTCTTGGAATATTTCCGACAGAGTGAGTCACTAGATTTGAAAGTGGTGGAATCTGATGCTGCAGATCATAGAATAACGCTAGAATCTCTAGTTCTACCCGAGAAAATCGATGTTCCGGAGTTGACGATCGCTGAGGAAGAAGTTAGTGAGGCTGAGGAAGAAGTTGAGGAAGAAGTTAGTGAGGCCGAGGAAGAAGTTGAGGAAGAAG
>DUCW01000093.1:1247-4254 GCA_012959595.1 Gemmatimonadota bacterium | reverse complement strand
ATTTTGGAAAATCAATCATAATTGTTCTCTATTCCTCGCGACCTAACGTGACATCCAATCCCAGTGCCTGTAATTCTTTAACGAGCACGTTGAAGGATTCCGGTATCCCTGGTTGGGGAAGATTATCCCCTTTTACAATTGCTTCATAGACTTTCGAACGACCCGTGACATCATCAGATTTGACAGTGAGTATCTCTTGTAAAGTGTGTGCTGCTCCGTAGGCTTCTAGAGCCCAAACTTCCATTTCTCCGAAACGCTGACCCCCGAATTGAGCTTTACCTGCCAGGGGTTGCTGGGTAACAAGGGAATAGGGGCCAATACTGCGAGCGTGAATCTTATCGTCGACCAGATGAGCCAACTTTAACATGTAGATCATCCCCACTGTTACAGGGAAATCAAATTCTCTCCCAGTCCTTCCGTCACGCAGCATAACCTTTCCATTTGGTAAAATTTTTGCTTCGTCCATAATTTCAAACGCTGCTGCGTCAAAACCACTCACTGGTTTCTTACTAGAAGCCAGAGCCCCCACAGCAGGAAACACCTCACTCAACCGCTTATCCTTTCGGCCAGCTAGTTCTTCTCCGGCCTTCACAAGGTAATTCTTCAATGAATCAAAAAATGCACCCTGATCCTTGGACATTTTCTGTCCCAGATAGGAATCTATAGTTCCACCTATCCCTCGTTTTGCAGAATCCGAGACACCGACGGTTGTGGGGACTTCTACAACACCGCCATCCCTTTCTATGTCTTTTGAAAGTTCCATGAGCTCAATAGTTTTAGCTGAATCTATCAGTGGAATTTCACTCTTGATGTCCAACCCTTCATGAGCCCATCGCAAAGCCGCGAGCTTGAGGAGTAGTCCCACTTCACTTTCAGAAGCACCATGGAAAACTGGAGTCTTTGCTTCAAATCCCAGTATCTTACCGACGAGACCTAAGTGAGTTTCAAGAATCTGACCTACGTTCATTCTTGAAGGTACACCTAAAGGATTAAGCACTATATCAACTGGTGTACCATCAGGGAGAAATGGCATGTCCTCTTCAGGGGCAATCCGGGCGATTATGCCTTTGTTTCCATGGCGCCCTGCCATTTTGTCTCCGACAGCAATTTTCCGTTTCTCTGCAACATAAACCTTTACGAGCTGTACCACTCCAGGTGGTAATTCATCTGGTTGAAAGACCCTGTCAATCAGCTCTTCTGTTTTTTCACGAACAGTTTCGATTCGACTACTCGCCCCCTCAACTAAATTCCGGATTCTCAGGTTCTTATCCTTGTTCACAACTTTCAATGTGCCCAGATCCATTTTGGAAAAATCCAGTTCTGTCAAGACTGATTTAGTCAACTTCGTACCTTCTTCTATCATGGGCTCGACCGTGTTTTTTTTCAAAGCAAGGGTCACTGTCTGCAGTTGAAGAATCTCCTTGAGTTCTTCATCTCTAGCTGCACTGACCCGCCGGATTTCTTCCCTCTCCCAACCACGAAGGTCTCCAATCCTGAGACCATGTTCCTTTTCCAACAGCGGATCATCTATGCGACGAGAAAAAATCTTAACATCAATCACCGTACCACTTATTCCTGGTGGAACTCGCAAAGATGAATCTTTAACATCTTTTGCCATTTCACCGAAAATGGCTGTCAACAGTTTCTCCTCTGGAGAAAGCTCTGTTTCACCTTTGGGAGTAATCTTACCGACGAGAATATCTCCGCTAGAGAGTCGTGCTCCCACTCGAACGATGCCACGTTCGTCTAAATCTACCAAACTTTCTTCTGCAACATTAGGGATTTCCCGAGTGATTTCTTCCATCCCTCTCTTGGTATCCCTGACATGCAGTTCCTGCTCTTGAATGTGAATCGAAGTGAACACATCGTCTTTGACTAATTTCTCGCTGATTACAATCGCATCTTCATAGTTGTACCCATACCACGGCATGAATGCGACCATTACATTCCGGCCTAAAGCAAGCTCACCATTATCGGTACTGGGACCATCCGCAATAATCTGGCCACTGCTTATACTTTGACCGTCTTTTACTAAGGGGCGCTGGTTAATGGAAGTATCCTGATTGGTTCTCCAAAATTTCTTGAGACGATAGTGATCGTACTGTGTCAGTTTAGCCAGGGGTTGCTCTCCACTTCCAACTTTGACAGCTCCGGTATCAATCACAATTTGATCAGCCGTCACATCCACAACCTTTCCACCGCGATTCGCAGTAATCACTGCTCCAGAATCTTTCGCAATCTTGAATTCCAGTCCGGTTCCTACCAATGGGGCATCAGGGTACAGGAGTGGCACTGCCTGTCTCTGCATATTGGAACCCATTAATGCTCTATTAGCATCATCGTGTTCCAGGAAAGGGATAAGTGCAGCAGCAACGGATACGAGTTGATCAGGAGCCACGTCCATATATTGAATCTCTTGGGGTTTCAGTAGAGGAAAATCTCCCCTTTCCCGACATAATACGAACTCATTAACAAAGTTCCCCTTGTCATCTAGAGAAGCATTGGCTTGAGCTATTCGCACTGTTTCTTCTTCGTTTGCTGAAAGCCACTCTATGTCATCAGTGACCTTCCTGTTGACTACCTTTCTATACGGTGTCTCTACGAAACCAAGTTCATTAACGCGCCCATAGGTAGTCAGAGAAGATATAAGCCCGATGTTGGGGCCTTCAGGTGTCTCGATTGGACACATTCTTCCGTAATGCGAATAATGCACATCACGCACCTCAAAGCCAGCACGTTCCCGAGTTAAACCACCAGGGCCCAGGGCAGATAATCTTCTTTTATGAGTCATCTCCGCCAACGGGTTGGTCTGATCCATGAACTGACTTAATTGCGAAGAACCGAAAAAAGCTTGGATGACCGCAGAAACGGTCCGAGCGTTTACGAGATTGTCTATTTTTATTTTGTCTTTATCAGTATTGATAGCCATTCGCTCCCTAACCAATCGGGCCATTCTGGCAAGTCCAACAGAAAATTGGTTTGCAATCAATTCGCCTACCGTTCGTAC
>DUCW01000093.1:754-1120 GCA_012959595.1 Gemmatimonadota bacterium | reverse complement strand
ATGAGGCGGCGCATCTAGACCCAAACGTTTGTTGATTTTATAACGTCCAACACGACCCAAATCATACCTTCTGGGATCAAAAAACACGCTCTCCAGAGCAAGGCGGGCAGTCTCCACATTGGGTGAATCTCCAGGCCTTAACAACGAATATATAGCATCCAGAGCTTCCTCTTCGGAATTGGTCGGATCTTTTTTCAGAGTGTTTTTGACCACCGAACTGTCAACACGACCGTCACTCTTAGCACTACTGTAGATCTGGATCTTCTTATACCCTGACCGCTCGATTTGGTCAGCTATTTCCTCGTCGATTTCAGTGGAAGCTTCGACCAAGAGCTCTCCTGTTTTACGATCTACTATTTCTTCGGC
>DUCW01000093.1:0-700 GCA_012959595.1 Gemmatimonadota bacterium | reverse complement strand
TTTTTTATTCCCTCGATTATCCAAACTCCGAGGGTCTACAGTCTTTCTTGTAAAAAACAATTCGTAGATTTCCGCATCCTCACTATATCCAAAAGCACGGAGTAGAGCAGTAGCTGGAAATTTCTTCTTCTTGTCAATGTGTACGTAACAAATGTCATTTATATCAATCTTGAATTCTACCCAAGAACCTCTAAAGGGAATAATCCTAGAGCTAAACAACTTAGATCCGTTTGGATGCACATTCTCTTCGAACACAACCCCTGGGGACCTATGCAACTGACTCACAACAACCCGTTCAGCACCGTTTATGACAAAAGTTCCCAACTCGGTCAGTAGCGGCAGATCACCCAGATAAACTTCCTTCTCTATTATGTCACCTGGAAGTCTCTCGGAATCGGATCCTCCCTCCTCATCCACAATGAGTCGCAATTTAGCCTTGAGTGGGGAGGCATAAGTCATATCTCGCTCTATACATTCTTCCACCGAATACTTCGGAGCGCCTAAGCTGGCTGAAAGATATTCGAGTGTCAATTTCCCACTCGCATCAGTTATCGGAAACACTTCTGAGAATATACGATCAAATCCGAAATCCCACCTTGCCTCGGGTTTTTTCTCAGATTTTACCAATTTGTTGAAAGATTCCACTTGAATATCCAACAAGTTTGGCATCGGCATTATTGACTGCAGTTTGCTGAAACTG
>DUCW01000092.1 GCA_012959595.1 Gemmatimonadota bacterium | reverse complement strand
GATAGGTTAAATGTTCTAGTGTTGGCTGCATTTGTGAAATAAAATCTGACCAGTTCACCTTTTTTGATGGCTAACGTGTACTCGGGTTCTCCATTGACCAGTAATAAATTTCCAAATCGCCCCATTAAGCCATAGTTGGCCGCCTCTGACCCGAAGGGTACGGATTGTCCTTCTGACAAGAGAAAATCATCTATCATTATAATTTCTTCGCGGTCTACTGCAGTATAGTAATTTTCTTCTTCCGGGGAGACTAAAATATTTCCAGCCAATCCCAGCTCTTGCTGTATGTCTTCCCGGTGATGAGGATGGTACCAGTAGATGCCAGCATCTTTGAAATAAATTTGATAGCGAAAACTTTCGCCTGGCAAGACTGGGTCTTGAGTGACCCCGGGTACTCCATCAAATCGGTTATCTAAGCGCACTCCGTGCCAGTGAACTGCACTTGGGAAGGGTGTATCATTTGTAAAGTTTACAAAAATGGTGCTTCCCTGATCTACTTTGATTAGAGGCCCTGGATGCTGACCGTTAAAGGCTAACATAGTCAATTCATTTCCTTCGATATGTTTTTTTACTAAGCCGGCAAAAAGATCCAAAGTGCCTCCATTAGGTAGCTTCACCATACTGTGGGGAGTGACCATGGGGATATCACTGGAACCTGTCAGTTCAAATGGGTTCACTTTAGGGTGGACTCTCATTACACCTGGGAGCATGGGGACTCCAGGGTACATAGGAGGTGGAGGCCAAGGACTAATCCCCATGTTTCCCATTTCTGGATCACCTCCAATCTCTGCTGCAGGTGCGATGGCTAATAGGTCGTGGGCTTCCATTTTACTGGAGGGTGACCTGCCGCGTAGAACTAGAGGACCAGTCATTTCGGTAGCAAATCTAGAAGATTCAGCACTAATCAGTATGATATATTTATTGAGGGAGATTTCTCCGAGTATATGTGAGCCATTTCCAAGTACTCCGAGTTTTTCGACTGGATAAAGTGACAATGGAGCAACCCAGGCTATGTAAAACTTGTAGTCTCCAAGATCGGAAGGGTCGGGTAGGTCCTGGATAGAGAAAGATAGATTGGCTCGATGGATCCCTTCGGGAGTCACTGTCACTCCGAAAGGAGACCAGGGGCGTAGCAAGCGGGCAGTCCCATTTGCTTGGGTTACTCGATTAGTGGGGAATAGGTCTATACAGAATAGACTGGAAGAAAGATTTCTTTCTTCAGAGTTTGGATCTGTACTCAACAGATCTGGCATGTTGGGACAAGAGACGACCTGGGAGTTTGCTAACACAGGGGTAGTCAGCATCACCAAAATAAGTAGAAATAGACCATGGTAGGTGTTGGTTAGTGTTCTGGACCATCTTGTACTATTCAATTGAAACCTCCACGAAGTAAATCGGGGTAAAGATATTGAATCTGGTGGAGTGCTGACAAGATCGATGGTTTATACTCTTCGATTCGATCCAATCAATGTGACACCTAGATTTTCTCATACAAATAAGAGATGTTTTCTGTCGAGTTGTTAAGAAATTGGGACGGGGCGTGGCGCAGTCCGGTAGCGCACCTGCTTTGGGAGCAGGGGGTCCCCGGTTCGAATCCGGGCGCCCCGATTCATCTAGGATTTGGACTTTGTTTGACTAAGGAGAAATGATGGAAATTGGAACAATTAACTCACGCAGTGAAAGTGCTCGATCTTTGATGCAATTATATGACCTTCGGCGTGAGCAGAAACTCAGAGATGCCAGGGTTTGGGTAGTGCGGTCTTTCAATCCTGATTCTGTGGAAGATTTCATGGCTGCTATGCAGACTGAAGATTATACCTACGTCAGGATGGTTTTCGGATACTGGGATATGGCAGCTTCATTCGTTGTCTTTGGAGCTATAGACCGGGAAATGTTTACCGCAGTTAGTGGAGAGATGCTTGCAACTTATTGTAAGGTTGAGCATATGATCGATGAGTTGCGTGAAAAAATAAATCAACCCAGTCTACTCCTTAACGTGCAAAAAGTAGTGGACGAATGGCCGGGAGCTCAGGACCGGATGGTTCACCTCAGGGAATATTTGAAGGAGATTTATCTCAGCTAATCTGTGGACCGATAAAAAAAGATAATCCTCCCTATGGGGCAGTATGGTTGGAGTACAATAGTGCAAGAGAAGCGACCTTGCATATGCAATTTTCGGCAGTAGATGAGTCGGGATTCGACATTGGGATCTACGGTCTCGAAATGGTGCTCTCTTCTAGGAACTATTGTCTCTTAGTTCCGAATAGGATTCTCCAAGGCATCCAATACGTTGTGAACTACGTCGGTGAATGCCCCTCCTCTAATCCATCGGGCCACGACAACTAATTCGTTCGCTGGGTCAACATAAATAAGGTTGGATCCAGCCCCTGTGTGCGTCCAAGTGTATTCTGGTGCATCAGAGTAGCGGCCATGATCGGTATTTAGTGAAAAATTCATAAACCCATATCCTTGATTGGCTTCACCAGGTGTACTAGAGAGTTCAATCCACCGTTCAGAGATCAATATCTCGCCATCCCATGTACCCTTATGCATGGTCAGCAGGCCAAACCTGGCTTGATCGAATGCACTCAGCAACATGCCTCCTCCCCAGTGTCCGCCACCGCTCACAGCTTGTACTGATCGGCCGTCTAGGGTGATCCATGAATTATCATATCCGTGCCATCTCCAAGTGGGTGAGGCGCCTATCGGATCCATTATATTTTCCCGAAGTACTTCTGGGAGAGGGCGTCGCCAAACACTGGTTGTAGCCAAGGCCAGTAGATTCACTCGCGTATCATTATATTCGTACACGGTTCCTGGTTCAAAACGGCTGCGATCTTTCCAATTCATTGATTCGCCACTTGGCCGATCGGCCCATTCTGGCTTGCCCCACAGAGTACCTTCCCAATCGCTAGTCTGTCTCAACAGATGGTCCCAAGTAATCTTACGGTTGTGCTCAGATTCAAAAAGTAGTTTCGCCCCCCTGCCGTTCAAGTCTGTGGGTTCCCCGTCTCCATGATCCAATACGATCGGGGCCACATAGGGACGGACCAAGTCGTTAACATTGGAGATCATGCCTCTGTCGTAAGCAAGCCCAACAGTTGTGGACAGAAAACTTTTTGAGACACTAAATGTGTTATCGACCTTAAGAGGGTTTCCCCATTCAGCCACGATATAACCTTTGTAAATGATCATATCTTTCAATCGGTCGGTAATGTAGAAATAACCATCTTCGTCTCGTCGTCCAAGATCGCCGGTGTGCATCCAGAAGTTTTTGAAAAATTCGAGGGTAGGTTCGATTTGATTGTAATAGCCTGTAGTACCAACAAACATGGTCTCAGGTTGCGCGATAAATTCTCCGATTTCACCTGGCGCGACTTCGTTATCATTGTCATCTACCAACATCACTCGCCAGCCAGTAATCGGTTTACCACATGAACCCGGACGTGATTTGTCATAAGGTACCACCAGGCAACAGTAACACTCCGTCATGCCATAGACTTCCAGCAATTTGGTCTTAAAGCGAGTTTCAAAATCATCCCAGATATCAACTGGTGCTGCTGCACCAACCATTAGACGTAAGGGATTATCTCCATCACTTTCATCTGGATCCTGTTTCATCAGGATCGGGATAATGCCACCAATATAATTCGCTTCTGTACATTCCCATTTACGACAATCGTCCAGCAGGCTGCTCGCTGAGAAACGTTCAACTATGACAGCCTTGGCATCTGCCAGAATAGCGGGGCCAATGGTAATGCCCTGAGCGTTACCGTGAAAGAATGGTAAACCCGTATAGAGCACATCATCTTCTGTATAGCGTGAGTATTTAACTGATGAAGACCAGATGTCATACCAGTAATGGTGACTCATCTCCACGCCCTTGGATCGCCCGGTTGTGCCCGAGGTATACAAAATGGACGCCATATCACTGAACAAGACTTCGACGTCCGGTGCAGTATTCGCCTGGTCCATCAGCTCTTCAACCCACATTGAAGCAACACCTTTCCAGTCGACCAGACTGTTTTCATCTGTGCTATTTCGAAAGACTACATGCTTTACCGAAGAAAGCTCTGCGGACACTGGACCAAGACGATCAAGAAATACGGTATCTGCCACCAGCGCCACCGAGTCGGATTGAACTATCTGGTAGATCAAGCCTTCACCCTTCAAGGCAACATTAATAGGCACTTCAACTGCACCAATTTTGTTCAGGCCAAACCAGGCGTAAAGAAATTCGACACAGTTATTTAAC
>DUCW01000091.1:901-4270 GCA_012959595.1 Gemmatimonadota bacterium | reverse complement strand
TGCTTCCAAGAGCAACCCATACTCGATCTAGGCGTGAACGTAACCAGATAAGTGGCCGTACACAGGAGATTCAGCGATTGATTGGACGAGCTCTTAGGTCGGTTGTTGACATGGAGGTAATTGCTGAAAAAACTGTGATAGTTGATTGCGATGTTATCCAAGCAGACGGAGGTACTAGAACAGCTTCCGTAACAGGAGCCTCAGTTGCTTTACAGAATGCTTTTAATCTAATGGTACAGGAAGGTTCCCTGACCAGAAACCCGATGCTTGAGATGGTAGCAGGTGTTAGCGTTGGTATTGTTAGCGGTCGGGTGCTTCTTGATTTGGATTATGCAGAAGATTCAAGTGCTCAAGTGGATTTGAATGTGATAGCTACTGCGAATGGAGAATTGGTAGAAGTGCAAGGTACGGCGGAAGGGAATCCTTTTAATAGAAAAAGTTTTGACGAATTGCTGGATGTCGCTTTGAGTGGGATTGAAGAACTGACGGCTTCCCAAAGAAAAGTGTTTACAGGTTAGATGGGTGAGAATTTTATTCGCAACACGTAACAGGCACAAGATCAAGGAGGTCAGGTCCATATTTCGAAGCATTTCCAGCTTGAAAATCTTGGATCTGGATGAGATTGATTTGGCATATCAAGATTGTGAAGATTTTCTCGAGACATTTGACAGCTTCGAAGAGAATGCCATCGCAAAAGCAAGGTATTTTAATCAAATATCAGGGTTGCCAACGTTGGCTGACGATTCAGGGCTCGTAGTGGATTGTTTGGGGGGTGCTCCAGGTGTCAATTCCAAAAGATTTTCTCCTTGGTCCAAAGGAGACTCCATCTCACAAGACGAGTCCAATAACAGATTCCTCATAGAATGCCTACGTACCTTTCCAGATAGTGATTGGACGGCTCGGTACGTTTGCGTGGTTGTCCATATAGTTACAAAAGAAAATGTGAGAGTGATACGAGGAGAGGTCGAAGGAGATATAATTGAGCATCCGAGAGGGAAGGATGGTTTCGGTTATGATCCCCATTTTCTAGTCCGAGATACGGGCCTGACGTTCTCTGAAATGTCAGGTAAGAAAAAGAATCGATTAAGTCATCGTGGGAAGGCTATGCGGAACCTACTTGAGGAGATGAAGAGTGACGTCTGAATCGAACACGCCATTAGAAATCGGGCCTACGGCGGATGGATCTGCATTACGGATCCTGTGGAAGGACGAGCATGAGTCAGTTTGGCTTCCAAGGGACTTAAGGATGGCCTGTCCCTGTGCTGGATGCGTGGATGAGTTCACGGGTAAAAAGATTATTTCTGAAGCCGGGGTGCAGGAAGGCGTCTACCCACTCACAATAGAGTATGTAGGAAACTATGCGATTCAGTTCAGTTGGAGTGATGGGCACAGCACTGGAATCTATTCCTTCGATCTATTGCGGGCGATGTGTTGGTGTGATATCTGTAGTCTCAGATAAATGTGAGCTCTAGTTCTGTTTCTATAGAGTTCTTTGTTAGAACAATACAAAATTGGAGCTCAAGGATGTCTCTAGGAAAAGTGGGTAAAGTTCTCTATACACTTCCGTTTTTGTTCTTCGGAGTTATGCATTTTATGGAAGAAGGATTTATCAACTATGTTCCCGATTATCTTCCGTTAGCGAGTTTTTGGACTTACGGTACTGGACTGTGTTTCTTGGCTGGAGCTGCCGGTGTGCTGACGGGGAGGCATTCAGCCAGCGCCTTCAAACTGTTAGGAGCACTTCTAATCGTCATTTTCGTGACTGTACATCTGCAGAATTTTAGTACTATGATGCCAATCCCTATTTTCACTCTAAGTCTAGCGGGTGCGTCTTTCGCTCTGTCTGAGACCGTTTAAGGATCCTCGGTTTATAAAACGGTTTTCTAGATATTTGTTTTGTAGTCAAGTAGCCGTACACAGCCCACGGGATCATCACTTTTAGCAACGGTCCCGTGGGTGCAATCAGCTGACAAGAGTTGTCAGGGTCTGTCTGAAAGACCGAGTGGTTAACGAATTCCGACAATTCCCCGGACGGATTCGATGAGCTTCAAAGAGTCCCAACCCACACCCCCTTTAAAAACTAGCTCCGTGCTGTAGAGGTTTCCGATCTCTTCAAGGTCACCTTCTATGACCACGAGATCAGCAGTTTTTCCGGGCTCTATGGTTCCGACTTCATCATGGATTCCCAGCACCTTTGCTCCGTTTGCACTCATGATTTGAACAACTTCTGGATGTGAAAAACCTGCCTCGAGAAGCAATTCATAGTTTCGTTGATCTCCAAATCCGGGTGGTGCCGCACCATAGCCCGTAGGGTCAACGCCGGCAGCCAACAGTCCTCCAGCTTGGACAAAGGCTCTTTCGTATTCCATAGCTTTTGCAAATATTTGTGGGTCAATAGCTCCTTGTCCAGCTCGGCGTGCTATTGCAATTTCCCGAACTTCACTGGCTATTTCTGGTGCAAGGATATCGTAGACACGTTCATGTATTGGTGGCCGTCCAGCTACAGATATCTCATATACGACTAGGGTCGAAGTCATTGAAACCCCATTGTCTATCATTTCTTTGAAAGTAGATTGGACTGCTTCGGAATTCATGTCGAGGTTTCCATAATCCCCTGAAAATCCCGGAGGACACTCGTCCGGGGTCTTTGTCGAGGCATATTCACTGTTAGCAAAAAGACCATGTTCTAAATTGTCTATCCCGAGTGCTACGGCTTCTCGGTAACCGACAGAGCACAGATGGGCAGTCACTTTCTTTCCATTTTTATGAGCTTCTTGTATTACTGCTCCGAGCTCTTCTCTGCTGATCCAAGTATAGGCTTTGAACCAGCTAACTCCTTCGTTTGACCAATATTCGACCAATCGCTGTGCTTGGCCGGCATTACTAAGTCTAGCCATTGTTTGAGAGCCTTGTTCTCCAGTGATGTAGGGACCGGTTGTGTACATTGTTGGTCCGATAGCTTGTCCCGAATCTATCTGGTCTTTCAAGTTGAGCTCTTCGTAAGGTGCCCTGGCTCCTGTAGTTCTGATTGTGGTGACTCCAGAACCTAAATAGAGTCTAGATCCAGAAAATGATAGTTGTGCTGATCGCCCTCTTCCACCTGTGTAGAAGCTATGATTGTGCAGTCCTATCAAACCAGGAATGACCGTATGGCCAGTCAGGTCGACCTTGAGAGCATTGTCAGGGATGGATACATCAGTTCCTACCGACACAATCTTATCACCTTCTATGAGGATGGTTTGGCCGGTCTGAGAGGGACCTCCAGTACCATCAATCGTTTTCACGTTTACCAAGGCTATCAGATCCCCTTCGATAGCTATAAACTCTCCAAAGTCTTGACCGATCAATGAGTTGGGGGCGAATACTGTC
>DUCW01000091.1:0-853 GCA_012959595.1 Gemmatimonadota bacterium | reverse complement strand
AGTCTCATATCATTCCTCTCCTACGTTAAAGACGAACTTCATCCCAGATTCCAGGTGCTCAGCGATGTGACAGTGTACCATCCATTGGCCAGGATTGGAAAGTTCTAAAAGTATGTCTGTAGTGGAACCAGTTGGCAATAAGACGGTATCCTTCCAGACCAGATTATCGTTGGTGACGCCATCCTGTTCCAATACCAAGAAGCGTTGGCCGTGTATATGGAGAGGATGCTGCATAGCGTGAAAGGCGTTGGCATCATTATGGATTCGGATTTTGGCCACCTCTCCCACCTGGAAGTTCCACTTGATTTCCATATTCTTAGAACCATCGTCAGTGTCTTCGAGGATCCATTCGAGCTGTCGGGTATCAGTCACCCAATTCATCCTTGGCATTGTTCCGGTCCATTCGACAGGATTGAAGTATGCCCTGTTGAAAAGCATCGACTGTTCAACAGCTGGAGCGAGGCTGTCGATTTGGAGAGTTAGATTGAGATGGTGCTCGGGTGGCTGGTCAAACCAGTGTCTTAAGGTTTCAATTTCTTCAACCATGTTCGCATTTGTCCTCAATTGGTCGAAGGTGTGCCGATGACCACTGTCTATATCTTGTGCTGAGACAGATATACTTCCCAGTTGAACCTGTTCTTCCATAAAGATACCCATCCGATGATTGATGCCCTGAACATGATTTTTCAATACATATTCACCTGGTTCATCGAACAACACTTCAACGACGTAACGTTCAGCAGGAGCTAATGTGATGTTTTTCACCATTGCTTCTTGCATGAACTTACTGAGATCTGAAGCGATCACTTTTATGGGTACGATGGAGGGTTCTTCATCATGCTGGGTTGTACGA
>DUCW01000090.1:3996-4300 GCA_012959595.1 Gemmatimonadota bacterium | reverse complement strand
GGTCATGTATTCTTTGGTTTTCAAGTATCGCAAGAGTGAGGCAGCTTAGCCAGAGAAGCTGGGCAGAGAATAGGTAAGAGTCCAGCAGGCCTCCAACCACAATGGTTATTAGTAGCCCAAATCTCAATCTTCTCCAAGAATCGCTCGCTGGTGACTGGAGGATCCTTTGCGAAGTTCTCCAAAGCCACCAAAGAAAAATTGAACCTCCAATCACTCCAAAAGAATAGAAAACTTCAAGAAGAAGATAATCTAAGACAAATGAAGAAGAAAGAAATTCAAGACGCTTCAAGAGAAAAAAGTATTA
>DUCW01000090.1:0-3986 GCA_012959595.1 Gemmatimonadota bacterium | reverse complement strand
CCAGGTCCGAAGCCTACCATTAGATGCCAGGGGCTTGCTAAGAGTTCTCCCACTAGGCTTGTCCAGATGCCAACACGTGCATTTCCTTGTAGTTCCCGGAAGTCGATAAGGCGGCTGAAAGTGGTCAGTAATTCCAAAATATTGGGCACCCACAAAAAGACGCCTAAGATTGTAAAGCAAATCCCAAATAGGAATAGCTTCTTCCTATTGGTGAATGCCAGGAATCCTAGTAAATATTGAAGAACACCTCCTCTTGAAAGAGTGGCTATTAGCGCTACTAGTAATACAGACCCTACTGTGACTATTACAATTTTTTTCAGCTGACCCTGAGTGTTTTCCCACGAGAAGTGAGCCATGAGTAAACCAATGGCAACACCGTAAGCTGTACTGTTTGAAGAACCCATGCTAGGGATGCTAAATCTTAGTGGATCGTACTCATTTCCATTGCCGGATAGAAAGGTGAGCGCTGCAATTCCAGCTAAACCGATTGGGATCCAAAACACCAAGGATTGATATACGCGTTTGGGTAGTTCCTTGAGAGATAGTGTGCCAAGAATAAGTAGTAGGACTTTACCTAGTTCTTCGTAAACCCTTAGTTCTTTAGAGCTGTTCCACAGTAGTCCAGCGGCTCCCAGTGCTGTCACTAATATAATCACCAGCAACGCAAACCCAGTTTTGGCCCCCCTATTTCTTAAATCGTTGATGGTCCAGAGTCCGAGTATCCAGGCGAGGCACAGAGTTGAACCGTAAAATCCACCACCGATTTCTAAGTTCAGGAAAATGCAGAGCATTGCCCAAAGAATCCATGGGCTTGTCAGGGCTATTTCATTGGGTTTACTAGACGTCATATCAGTAGGATTTCTCTATATCTGTTTCGGGATCAGGTGGTGTCCAGTTTGATTGTTTGGATCGGAATTTGACTAAACCTAATTTTACCCCCATCAAGACAGTAAATGCTAAGGTTGTTGCCCAGGCAGCTCCAAGGATTCCGAATTTAGGTATCCAGAGGAGATTGAGACCAATGTTCACTACTGCACCGGACAAAGTTGCCCACAGCAAGTCTCTATCGAAATTTCTAACATACAAAATATAGTGTGGAATAAAGCTGAGGTTGTGGGCGATGGAAGACAATAATAGGACAATGAAAGTAGAACGCGTTTCAGAGAATTGCGGATTTTTCATGAAGTCAACTAAATAGGGGAACATTAGGATAAGAAACAGACTTATCAGTATGCTGCCTGAGATTATTGAAAACACTAATGTTTTGAGCTCCTGGGTGTATTGAGGCATGTCTCGGATGAGAAAAGCTCTCACGAGTTTCGGGGAGATGATAACTATTATCCCTCCAATAATCGCTGTAGACACCAACCCTGCGGCACTTTGATGAAATGTGTATAGTCCGACTTGTTCTATGCCCCAGAAGTGCTGAATGATAAATCGGTCGGAAAAATATATAGTGTTCAAAGCTGCCGCGGACACGAAAAAAGGTATGGCTACCGATATCCCTTTGCGTATCCAATCTAAATTGGGACCGGTTTTCAGGGTGGCGGACCAATCCCATTGCAGTAACGGTTTCCCTCCAATAAGCAGAGAAAGAAGTCCGCCTAAAATCCAAAATGCCACAATGGCTTGGACAGATCGGTACTCTGGGATTTGTAGCCCGGTCACGATCGCGATAGCCACCCAAGACCCAGTACGGATGAACTCTAGGAAATTTGCTAGGACTGGTCGTCCAATAACTGTTAGCAACCTACAGATCTCCAGTGATAGATGTTCCACTATGAGCAGTATATAAAACCAGACTATGAGTGACCATGGTAGGATATTAATGAAAAATAGAATAGAAATTACAGGCAGAAACAGGAGGTATCCCAAGCCATGAAACGCTAGTTGGTCTCGAACTAGTGTGGTTCTTTTTACTTGATCTGACCCTAGGATTTCCCTGGTGTTAAAAACATAAAATTCCATCCCGAGGAATTGAACCGACAGTGCTACAGAAGTTAACAGGATCCCATAGGTCCCAAGGTCTGAGAGTGACATATAGCGCCCTAACCATATGAGCAAAGCAAATTTCGATAGGATTGTGATAGCACGAATGAAAAGATTGGCTGTTACTGCTGAGAGTAGAGCTTGCACTCGGTTCGTATTAATAGCTGCTTCTACTCCTTTCCTTGTCCGACATTCGACCTTTTACTTTGTTGGAAAGTGTCGAATTCATTATAATAATATATATGAATCTGCGGATTATATGGAATTTCCTGTGATCACTACTACCAATCTTAAGTCTTGCGAACACGTTGAAACATATGCTTAAAGTTGATTGTTTTTCGTTGAGGTTTCCTTCCAATAGGGTGTTTTTGTGAATTCTCAGTTTCTGGTGCGGGGATCGGGCTCTATGGGGTCTCGTTATCTATACTTGCTTCGCGATGAGCTACGAGTTCCAGTGGTGGCTTATCCGAAGAGACCTGCCAGGGCTTCTGAATTGCGTGACCAGGGGTTTCAGACAATAGAGAGTCTTGAAGAACTTGAGCAGTACAATACACTCCATTCTATCGTCGCGACAAATACTGGCGAGCACCTGAAAGACGCACAGTTATTGGCCCGGTTTGGAAAAGTGTTGATTGAGAAGCCACTTGCACCCGCACTTAGTGACCTTGAGGGTTTCAATCAAAACGGCGATGTCGATACTCGATCAATTTCTGTCGCATTTTGTTGGAGGTTTTCGCTGGCTGCTAATTTTGTTAAAGAGGCGCTTGCAACATTGGGACAGGTTTATCATGTGAGGATTGAATGTAGCTCATTCTTACCTGATTGGCGCCCTGGAACTGACTATAGAGAATCTTATTCTGCAAGGGAAGCAGAGGGAGGAGTCCTGAGGGATCTCGCTCATGAAATAGATTGTGCTGTTTGGTTGTTTGGTTATCCGAGTGAAATATCTGGTCTTCTGTCCAATAACGATCAGCTTGGGATTCGATCTGAAGAATCTGCGGATATTCTTTGGGTTGCTCCTGATGGGGCAACGGTGTCTCTGCGGCTAGACTATCTCAGCAAGATTCCTGGCAGGTCTATGAAGGCTTGTGGAGAGAAGGGAACCATAACCTGGGATCTTTTGAAATCTACAGTTTTGATAGAAGCGGAAGATGGATCAGAACAGAAGCACCAATTTTTGGACGAGAGAAGTGCAATGTTAGTTCGCCAAATAAAAGCTTTTTTGGGTTCCGGTGACGACGCTAAACTACTTGCTTCTTACGAAGAAGGAGCCAGGGTGGTGGCTTTATCGGACACCGCTCGGAGATCTTCTTTTTCACAAGCTTGGGAAACCATCCCAGATCTCGGAATTGAGTGAGCGAAGTGATTCTCAGAGTTAAAAATAAGATTATTAACTTTTTACTGAGGTGATAAAAATTGAGTGACTGTTTGCGAATAGCTGTTTTGACGACTGGGCGACAGGATTATGGAGTTCTTAGAAGCACTATCCAAGCTATGCACAAAGACCCGCGATTTGACCTGAGGCTGTGGGTCGGAGGCATGCATTTGAGCCATCGGTTTGGGAAGAGTATAGAATTAATCGGAGCAGAGAATATTCCTATTTCTCAACAGTTAGACTTTCAAGGAGACCCTCCTGACTCCATCAAGGACTGCAGTCGCGCACTAGACTTGGTGGGAGAAGCTTTAGTAACCGCCTCTCCTGAGGCACTTTTAGTGGTGGGTGATAGAGCCGAGACACTAGCGGCTGGAATGGCAGCTACTATCGGTACTGTTCCGATAATACACCTTCATGGGGGAGAAGAAACAGAGGGTGCCATAGACAACGTCATGCGGCATGCGCTTACTAAGCTCAGTCATCTTCATCTAGTCAGTCACCCTATCTATGGAAAAAGAGTCGCACAGATGGGAGAAGACCCTCGAAATATTGTTGTAGTCGGTGCTCCTGGGTTAGACAATAGGTTCCGCGATGATCTGCCGTCTATCCATGAATTAGAGGG
>DUCW01000089.1 GCA_012959595.1 Gemmatimonadota bacterium | reverse complement strand
TTTCCCAACCTACCTCTCCAATATTTGGTGGTCAAGTAGATTCTGGCGGTTCACCTAAAAAAGGTTGCCCCCGTAACTAATAATATTTTTCTGGGCCCTAACTCTTGACACGCCCCACTGCAACGAGGTATGCCAAACATCTGGTTCTTTCAGAGCGGATCCTCAAAAAATCGTTCCTAACCGAAGGTAAAAAGATCTTTCCCTCTGTTCGTCAAGTTGGAAAGCGTAACCAGCTCTTAGTAGTAAAGGATTCGTGAAGAACAAACTCACAGAAGATTGTATCTCCACGCCGGACGCCAACAAGGTTTTCCCTCTACCAATATCTGCTTCGTCCACCGCTATTCCCCAGGCATTTCCGCCATCCAAAAAGATCGATCCGCTGACGCGATCCAGATGAGACGGGAATAAACCTAGTCCTCTATCCACATTCATTAGCGGGACCCTATACTCCGCGGATCCTGCCCAAGCGTATCGCCCTGAGCGTGTACCTTCGAAGTAACCTCTAATTGGATACAGAAATCTTCTTCCAGGGATGACCTCAACATTGCCCAACAGCAAAGCATTCCCAGGAGTACCTCCTACTGTAAAGTGCTGACTATCAGCCCCAGGCCCTTGGGCAGCTCCAAATGACAACTTCACTGAAGCAACATGATTCGAGAATCCAGGCCCAGGTATACTTCTAGCCATACTGACGCGTGCGAAGAAATCGTCGAAACTTCTATCTGCTCCAATAGTTCCTGCCTGAGTGTTAACGGTAGATAGCTGCCTGCTACTCCTGATCCTCAACAACGAACTAAATCCTGACTCTACACCCATAGAAAAGGCAAAAGATCGAGCTGTACTGTACTGGAGCAAGGCCCCTAATTCTATCATACGATTCTCAGCGGCAGTTTGAACATCATTTAAGTGGACGTCGGCCAGTTCAAGAGCTTCCCATATATAAACAGCCGATAAAGTGGCTGTGCTTCGATTCCGAGTGTGTCTCCTCAAAAATGTACTGGAGACATCTAAACGTCTTTCTCTCTCCAATAAAGGACGCAGTGGCTCATTTATCTTCTCATTCTGATCAGTCTGAAAAAATCCGAAGCCTCGGTAGTTTTGGCTAGCACCCAGAGTAAAGACTGGGTTGGCAAATCCAGAATATCGGTAAGAAGTGGCCAAATCTGTTTGTCCAGTATTACGCACACTAGCACCGAATCCATAGGCATGCCGTCCTACTAGATCACTGCCACCGGTAGAGATTCCAAAACCAGGACCCAATATTTTTACTGGTGTGCTACTCCCAGGAGGCTTGCGATTCTCTGCTGGCTCATAAATCGGATACCAGTAACGAGGTCGTATCGTCCTTACTGCTCTATAAGAGGTAGACTCTGCATCCACATCACCAATCTCACCTTCAGATAGAGCCTTCCTGCTAAAGCGACTCGCTCTAGGAAAAGGTTCAAACCAAGAATCTGGATCGAAAGAAATACGACCAATTTTCCAACCTTCACGATGGTACCCAGAAAAATATATCCACTCCCCATTGGGGCTCACCGACGGATATTCCAACCCACCTAAAGTGTTAGTGATTTGCATAATCTTAAAGGTTTTTCCTGAGTTTAAGTCAACTCCCGTAGCATAAATATTGGAAATGCCATTACGATCTGATGACCAAATAATCCAGCGACCATCTGGAGACCAACTGGGCGATCTATCCACTGCTCTATCTTTAGTTATTTCATGAACCACTGAACCGGTGGTATCCATTACAACCAAGTCATAAAACCCACCAGGCTGCCAGCGACTCACAGCCAACCAGCGACCATCTGGAGACCAGGCTGGAAAGGCCCAGTGTTCTAGAGGTTCAAAGGAAGTCAACGGTTGGACGGTACCAGACGCAGCATCAACTCGCACAAGTCGGTTCGTTCCTTGACCATCTTGGACGGCTATGATGTGTTTTCCGTTGGGAGATACGGTCGGTTGATGAATCCTAGAGCCTTTGCTGATCCAAGACTCATTACCATTCATGTCTACCTTGATCAATCCAGAGCGCAGTCGATATGTGTCCTGAAATTCCATCCGCGACGCTAACAACGTTCCATCTGGAAACCAGGCTATATCTGACAAATCGCTAAGACGCAACAATTTTCGTTGACTGATACCTTGAGGGTCAGAAATTCTCAATTGCACGTCCGATCGACCGTCCGATCTCACAAATGCCAAACTCTCGCCGTCGGGAGATATCCTCGGATTGACCGTAAAATAACCCTCAGAGGTAATAGGATCACCCTTGGTTAATGGAGCCATCGCCATCAAAGAATCTGCCATATTTCGGTAGCCCAATGACAATCCCCTTTGCCAGTCAGACCAAGCCTCCGAAAAACTAGTACCAAAGACTTTCTTGGCCACTGAGTTATGAAGGAGCTGCACTGGCAACCATTGGCCTGCCATGGCATTCACAAACTCACCAATCTTTTCCTCTCCATATTGCTCTCGCAGATACCCTATAAAGGCCGCACCATAGATGTAGCTGCGAGAGCCTGTCGGCCAGTTGGGCGAAAATCCAGACACTTGATCCAAACTCTGAAAACCATCCTCTAGTATCCCAGTCCGAAGCACCATATCGAAGTAAGTTCCATTAAGCCTGCCCGATCCTTTGACGGATTCATAGTAAGTTGCCAAGCCTTCCTTTACCCAAATTGGACTACTCAAACCAGGAAACGCTGGCCATCCCGGCCAAGCACTTCCGAAAACTCGCCGCATCAAACTCCCGAGAGATCTTGTACGGTCAAACTGCAAAATGTGCGAGAGCTCATGGGTAATTAACAGGTCCATCCAGTCGTCAAAATGAGACAAATTCCCTTCCATGGGAGGTCGCACATAAACCACTATGGTGTTATATGGTATCGGTGTCGCATACCCGTTACTTGAATCAGTATGATCGGTGACCAGCAACTCTATTCGTGTACCGGCATACCCCAAAAACCGCACATTCAATAGTTCAAAGGCACCCTCAGCTTTGGCTGCAGCATCTCTTGCCAAAGGCTCTAATTGAGAAGGGAAAGTCACGCTAAAGTGCTCTGTTTCTATATTGCGCCAAGCCTCATTCGGCGGGACCTGGGCATTCGCTGAGGCAAACTCAGCCATTAACCTAAGAGTAATCGCCAGAACAACAATCCTGTTAGAAATTACCACCACTTACCTCAGAATTACCTCTGTGTGGGCCTACCAAGATTGGAACATCTGGGCTTTGTGAAACAGTAGATTGAATTGGGTTATCTCTCAGGAAGTCGGCAGGACAGGGTTCCAATGCCTCTGGGATTTTTGCTGAATCCATCAAATTTCCAATAAATTGCTTCTCATCTTGGATCCCTAAAATGGCAGTATACTCCGATGGATTCCCGACAAACCCAATGCTACAAAACCCTTGAGGTCTAGCACGCACAACAGATCCAACATAGGCTTCTCCCAATTGATCCAATCGATCCCAAACAACATACCGAATTCCATTCTGTTCGGCTTCTTCTGCGAATGTTTCGGGGTCTCGTGTGAAAGGATAAATTTTACTCTGTACACCTGACAAAACAAAAAATATTCTAGGTTTTCTTGTGAAAACAGATGATCCTTCTGGTACATTTTTCCCGAACCAATCTGCCACGGAGACAAACTCCTGCAATCCCGAACCATAGCAACTAAAAACCCCAGTATCTGATATCGCTCGCCTACAGGTCCTGGCGTTTCCTGTTGATCCATACCAAGTACTTACCGAAATCATCAGAAACGCGAAGACCACTGAAACATAAGACACCACTCTTAGCGAGAGCGACTTTGTCCCGACAACTCCAACTAGTGCTTCCCCAGCATATATTAGAAGTAATGGGTAAAGCGGGAGGGCAAAACGATCTCCAGACCAAACCGCTGGCCAAGAAAGTATCAGTAGTAAGTAAACAGGAAAAAATAACTCGCTGACTCCGACACTGTACCTAACTCGCTTGGACCAACCTGCTGAAGCAGCAAGAAAAATCAAAAGGCCTAAGTACCTAGAAACTCCTTCATTCCAACCGGACAACCCCTGAGGAAAATATAGGAAGATGTATTTCGACATATTTTCCTTGACTCTAACGAAAAAATCAAATGCACTAATTTCTCCCAATTGTGGATTATAGGGGTCAATCAAGAAAAATTCGGAGACATACTGACCAGTATGAACTCCCTGAGTGAGTGATAGCCAGGCCAAACTTGGTAAGGTCACAGCGGGAATAAATACAGCCAACACTTTCCACTCTTTTTTCAGTGCCAAGGTGCCGAACACGGCTAAAATTATAGGAAGCCCAGCTGTCCTAGTGAACAA
>DUCW01000088.1:832-4333 GCA_012959595.1 Gemmatimonadota bacterium | reverse complement strand
CAAATGACTGACCCATGACTGACCCGCCTATAAGCATAACTGACATAAGAAAAGGGAGACTCCCGTAAGTGGTTGTCCCCCTTCACTTTACTAATGCCCCGCGATGGACTCGAACCATCAACCTACTGATTAAGAGTCAGTTGCTCTACCAGTTGAGCTAGCGGGGCAATTTCTTCTTAGAATGCTGCGATATCGGTGATTGCCTGACCTAGAATCAGACCATGAACATCGTGGGTGCCTTCATAGGTGTAGACCGACTCCAAGTTCGCCATGTGACGCATTGAATGATACTCCACCAAGATACCATTTCCTCCCAGTAGCCTCCTAGCTTCCCGAGCAATGTCACACGCCATATCGCAATTGGCTCGTTTCGCTAAGGACACTTGTTGGGGGGTCACCTTACCTTCGTCTTTGAGTCTACCTAGCTGGAGGCAGAGCAGTTGACCTTGTGTGATCTTGGTCAGCATGTCGGCTAATCTCACCTGTTGAATCTGCTTACCGCCGATCGGTTCCCCGAATATTACCCTCTGCTTCGAATAACTTCTAGCTTCATCGAAACAGGCCATCGCAGCACCTACAGTACCGAAAGCTATCCCAAACCTGGCCTGGGTCAGGCAACTGAGGGCACTCTTTAGTCCATCGGTTTCTGGGAGCAGCGCACTGTCCGGCACATGGACATCTTCCATGTAGATCTCACTGGTATCAGAAGCGAGTAGCGACAATTTCCCTTTCTGATCTCGAGCTGAAAATCCATGCGTATCAGTAGGAACGAGGAAACCTCTGATCCCCTTTGTATCCCCTATTTCATTGATTTGTGCCCAGACCACAGCCACGTCAGCCATAGAGCCATTCGTGATCCACATTTTGGTCCCATTGAGAACCCAACCATCGTCCACCTTTTTAGCGGTAGTGATCATACCCCCGGGGTTAGAGCCGTAATCTGGTTCGGTCAGGCCGAAGCAGCCGATTTTTTCCGCTGCTGCCAAAGCCGGTAGCCATTCCTGCTTCTGTTCTTCGCTTCCAAATGCATAGATCGGATACATGACCAGTGCACCCTGAACAGAAGAGAAGGACCGAACACCGGAGTCCCCGCGTTCCAATTCCTGATTGATTAGTCCGTAGGCCACATTGTTGAGTCCAGCGCAGCCATACTCTTCGGGAAGATTAGCACCCAATAGACCAAGCTCTCCCAATTCCGGAATGATTTCCTTCGGAAAGCGTCTTTCTATATAGGCCTCTCCGATGACCGGCTTCAGCCGATCCTCTACCCAGTCGCGTACAGTGTCTCTGATCATCCGCTCCTCTTCACTAAGAAGCGAATCCACATCGTAGAAATCTACGCCCTCGAATTTCCCCGCCATATAGTTACCTTGCACTCCATTCTAAGATTTTAGTCAGACAAGAAACCTAGTAGGACTCTTCGTCTGAAGAAACGACCTGAGATTCAGGCGACGTCTTCATGCGAATCGCTCCATATAGGACTTCGCGCGTCACCCGAGCACTTACGTAAATTGCTGCCAGGACGGTTCCTGCCCATCCTCCGATCAGCATGTTCGAGGGTTTTACCACAATCCAAATCCAAAAACATAGAACCATTCCGATACAGACACCGACTACCCAACTCCGTGCTTTTGCCCAGCTAAGCACAGAATCCACACATTCCTTGCACCAAAGTATTCGGTCCAAGTCATTGTGATCGTTGAGCTGGCCACACCGGGAGCAGCTAACTTCATCAATCTCTCCGAGTCTCCATTTCATGATTCTTTTCCCATGCTGGAGTTTTGTATAACCATATGATCTGGCCTAGAGTGCTTATGCTGGATCAACCAACAAACTCCTCACTGTATCCATAATCGGTATGATCTTCTCCCCATCTAATCAGTTCTTCCAGAAACACTGGTCGACTGGATCCGTCCCTCCGGGCTTTACCGGCAATATTTTGTGCTCTTTGCCAGGTTATGCTGTTGAGTTTATCCCTGTAGAGTATAGCTCTGGCGACTTCTGAACTCCTGCGACTAGTACGAGTCACTACTAGTACCCCTGCCACTCCGGGAAATCGTTGGAAAATAGACTCGGTTTCTTCCGTAAAAAGATAGATGTAAGGACCAACTTTGGCCCATAAATTTCCCCCTCTACGAATTTGATAGAGCGGTTGTTCTACTACCACTTCTACTACATTTCCGTTCATACTTGCGGAGACACTAGGCGAAGAGGCGAAGATGTCAGCCACTTCTCTGTTAGATGGAAGAGTTCGGTCTATTTTCTCACAACCAAGAGCATAAAACCCGAAAAACATGCACAAGAATCCACTGACTAAAAGATTCTTTGGCGAATGCCTATTTCTTTTGAACATATTGCAATGCTTGTCCACTAAATCCCCCCAATAATTTTGCCTGTCCGCCGATCAGCCTACTCCGATTCCCCCTGGTCTGATTCCAGAGTCAAGGCTACAGAATTGATACAATAACGAAGCCCCGTAGGGGCAGGACCATCCTCGAACACATGCCCGAGATGTCCTTCACATGAACTACATAAAACTTCGACTCTTTTCATAAGTAAGCTCGTGTCATCCTCAGTTTTGATAGCCTCTGGATCCGTCACATCGTAAAAGCTCGGCCAGCCACAGCCCGAATCGAATTTCTCGCCCGAACTAAAAAGTTTCTGGCCACAGCCCGCACATAGATAGTGCCCCGATGAATTTGTTTGGTAATATTGACCCGTAAAAGGCCGTTCTGTTCCCTTTCTTCTTAAAACTTCGAACTGTTCAGGGGTTAAAGAATGTTTCCACTCCGCATCGCTTTTCTTACTCATTCCGATTGTTTTCCCCTGTGTCTCCATGGACCTAACCAGCAATAAATTTAACCAAATACAGAAGAACTTCCCACCCAAAGAAACCACCGGTCTTGCTCTAGAGAACCACAATTAGTTTCTTAATTGATTGGATTGATCTTGCTACTTAAACACCAAAGGTTCGTTATGAGTAATTCGTCTGTGCGCCACATTCCCTGGGAAAGCATCCCTATAGAGGAGCTCAATCCTCTGTTGAGTCGACGTTTGGTCACCGGAGAAAAAGGAATGCTGGCACATGTATACCTCAAGAAGGGGGCTGTGGTTCCACTGCATTCCCACGAGAACGAACAATTTACATATATCCTGGAAGGGGCCCTTAAGTTCTTGATCGGAGACGACAAATCTGAAGAAATCATTGTTCGTGCCGGAGAAGTGTTGCACCTGCCATCGAACGTACCACATGAGGCTGAAGCTATTGAAGACACCCTAGACCTAGATATCTTTGTACCACCTAGAGCGGATTGGCTCTCAGGTTCGGACGATTACTTACGGGAGAAATAAGAAATGGATTTGGGAATCAAGGGCAAGAACGCTCTCGTGGCTGCTTCCAGCAAAGGCCTCGGAAGAGCGGTAGCAGAAGAGCTGGCAGCGGAAGGCTCGAAGGAACTGGACCAGCTCCGGAAGCAGAGTTTGTTTTTGTACGCTGACGTG
>DUCW01000088.1:0-822 GCA_012959595.1 Gemmatimonadota bacterium | reverse complement strand
GCAACAGTGCTATTTCTGCCAAATCTGGTCATGTGTGCCCGATCGGCAGACGCTTTAGACAAAACTAGCCAGGAAATTGTAGCAAATACTGGAGTAAAAGTCCTGGCCGTGCCGACTGATCTAACCGATTCCAGTGCGGTCGAAAGTCTCTTGGACAGGGTGCATAAGGAAGTTGGAAATATTGATATTCTGATCACGAACACCGGCGGACCTCCTCCTGGACCTTTCGAGAGTCATTCTTCAGATGCATGGGCCACAGCGGTCCATCAAAACCTTTACAGCGTGCTGAATCTTACCCGTGGGGTACTGCCTTCCATGCTGGATTCGGGTTGGGGTCGGATCGTCAACATTACTTCGGTAGCCGTCAAAGAGCCTGTAGACGGTCTGATTCTCTCAAATAGCATCAGAGCAGCGGTGACTGGATTTGCAAAAACCTTGGCTAACGAAGTGGCGGGACGAGGGGTCACGGTGAATAATGTGATGCCGGGATTCACCATGACCGATCGGCTGAAGAGCTTGGCAAAAAGCCGTGCGGAACAGTCAGACAACACTGTAGACGAGGTATTTAGCGGGATGGCTCAAACAATTCCGATGCAGCGGATCGGAACTCCCCGTGAGTTTGCTGCACTAGTAGGGTTCCTCGCATCCGAGAGAGCAAGCTATATTACTGGCGTGTCCATTCCGGTAGATGGTGGCGTAGTGAAAGGTCTGATTTAATATTCTTGTCAAAATTTGTAAGTGGAGAGGAGAGACATGGCAGGAAAACTAGAAGCTTCTGAGTGGATTTGGAGGGACGGATCGCCAAATGGAGCCAAAATAGCA
>DUCW01000087.1 GCA_012959595.1 Gemmatimonadota bacterium | reverse complement strand
AAAGGTCTCAAGGAGAATATCATCATCGGACATCTAATCCCAGCAGGAACCGGGGTTCACAGATATCAAGATGTTGAATTTGTAGTCGAACAATCTTTCTACGAAGAAGAGATATTGCCTCTTACTGATCCGGGAGGTCTGTTCGCGGGGTCGGAAGGTTTGTCAGCTGATTAAAGTTTAAGTTTCACTAGTTCTGACTCAGTCTTATCCGGCCAATTTTGGGTGGCCCATGTTCTAGATTGTGAATGATGAATAAGGCTGCTGAAACTGTCGAGATTTTGATACAAAGCTCTCTAAAAATTGTAAGACCGCGAAGGATCTAGGGGCTCAAGCTTTACCAAGATCCGATTAAGGAGTCCAAGTATTTTCCTGATCCAGATAACATAGAGTCATCTGGGCGTTGACACCTTCTTAAGTTCTTCTAAATTTTCAGGGCTGTGTACAAGTGCCTGAGGGCCTTGTTGGTTCGATCAGAGCCGCACTGAATAGTGCGGTTTTTTGCGCAAGGATGCTAGATAAGTTTATGCCGACAATAAATCAATTGGTTCGTAAAGGCCGTAAAGAGGTTGCCAAGGCAAATAAGTCTCCGGCCCTGCAAAAAAATCCACAGAGAAGGGGAGTCTGTACGAGGGTGTACACTACCACCCCAAAGAAACCGAATTCTGCTTTGCGCAAAGTGGCTAGGGTGAGATTGACCAATGGTTATGAAGTAACTTCCTATATAGGGGGTGAAGGACACAATTTGCAAGAACACTCGATCGTCTTGATAAGGGGCGGACGAGTCAAAGATTTGCCTGGAGTTCGGTATCATGTGGTTAGAGGCACCTTAGATGCTTCGGGCGTCTCAGATAGAAGGCAGTCCAGATCGAAGTATGGAGCAAAAAAACCTAAGTAGAAGATGATATATGAGCCGTCGTTCTAGTGCAATCCGTCGGGATCTTCTCCCAGATCCTAAATACGATTCTGTTGAAGTGTCGAAATTCATCAACAACTTAATGATTGATGGAAAGAAATCTCTCTCTGAAGGAATTTTTTACGATGCACTGGAAATCTGTCAGGAGCGATCTGGGCAGCCAGGTTTAACTGTGTTTACGCAGGCTTTGAACAACTCTAAACCTTCATTGGAAGTTAAGAGCCGTAGAGTCGGAGGTGCGACCTACCAGGTACCTATAGAGGTTCGTCCTGATCGTCGCACTGCACTGGGAACAAGATGGTTAATTGGTTTTGCCCGTAAGAGAAACGAAAAAACTATGGGTGAAAGATTGGCGGCCGAGCTGTTAGTAGCGAGCCGTGGTGAAGGAGCAACGATTAAGAAGAAAGACGACACACACAGAATGGCGGAAGCTAACAAAGCATTTGCACACTATCGCTGGTAGAGAAAACCAATCAAATGGTAAGGGGATCATAGAGATTCGTTATCGAATAAAAGACTTTCTCGAGTATTAGCACCGGGGTTGGTAGGGATGCGAAGGTTTGATGGTGCTTAACAGCGTTCCAGTGGTTTTAAAGGGGTCTATTAGGGTCGACACCTTATAAATTGTGCGAGTGTTTTTTTTTGGATGTGTGATTTGGACAGAATTAGGATTAAAGAAAATTACGAGTTAACGATCTGGTTATAGGAACTAAATATAAATGCCCAGAAAGACACCGCTTAAGCTACTCAGAAATATCGGCATCATGGCCCATATTGATGCTGGTAAGACTACGACTACCGAACGCGTCCTTTATTATACGGGCCGACTTCATCGTGTCGGCGAAGTCCATGAGGGTGCGGCCACAATGGATTGGATGGAGCAGGAACAAGAAAGAGGGATAACTATCACTTCTGCGGCTACTACATGTCATTGGGAAAAACAAGACACTGAATATCGAATTAACATCATTGATACACCCGGGCATGTGGATTTCACTGCGGAAGTGGAAAGATCACTGAGAGTTTTGGATGGAGCTATTGCTGTCTTCTGTGGAGTAGGTGGTGTTGAACCCCAATCTGAAACTGTTTGGCGTCAGGCTGATCAGTACGGGGTGCCGAGAATATGTTTCGTTAACAAGATGGATAGGACTGGAGCTGATTTCGAAAATGTGGTTGATATGATGCGAGAAAGGCTTGGAGCGAATGCCTTGCCAGTTCAGTACCCCCTGGGTGAAGGTGAATTGTTCACGGGAATCGTGGATATTGTGCGACAGAAAGCAATGTACTATCAGGAAGAGCTGGGATCTGGCGTCGAATTGGCGGATGTGCCAGATGCACTAGTTGAAAAAGTATCAGCCCTCAGAGAAGAGCTAGTGGAAGCCGTAGCAGAGCATGATGATGCACTACTAGAGAAATTTCTGTCGGGTGAGGATATTAGCTTGAAAGAGTTAACCGATGGAATAAGAAAGGCAACCCTTACGGGTTCCATTTTTCCAGTATTTTGTGGCTCCGCTTTCAAGAATAAAGGAGTACGTGCTCTACTTGATGGGGTCATAGATTATCTTCCATCCCCCCTCGATATACCTGCCATTGAAGGCCACCTTCCTCAACATGATGAGACACGTGAAAGTAGAGAGGCTTCGGACGATGCTCCGTTCAGTGCTTTAGTATTTAAGATTATGACGGATCCATATGTCGGTAAATTGACGTATGTGAGAGTCTATTCAGGATCCTTACCCTCTGGAAGTTATGTCGTAAATGCGACTAAGGATAAAAAGGAGAGGGTAGGTAGAATTCTCCAAATGCATGCTAATAAAAGAGAAGAGAAAGAAGAGCTTTTTTCTGGCGATATTGCAGCAGTTATTGGATTAAAAGATTCGAAAACTGGAGACACTCTTTGCCATCCAGATGCACCGATAATCTTGGAGGCTATGAACTTCCCTGAACCGGTTATTTCAGTGGCTATAGAACCAAAAACCAGGCCGGACCAGGATAAATTGAGTAGTGGGCTGGTCAAGTTGGCAGATGAAGATCCAACTTTCAGGGTCTACACAAATGAAGAGACCAACCAGGTGATTATTAGTGGAATGGGAGAGTTGCATCTAGAAATCATTGTCGACAGACTTAGGCGAGAGTTCGGAGTTGGAGCTAACATTGGCCGTCCTCAGGTGTCCTATAGAGAAACTATTAGGACTCGTTCAGAGAAAGTTGTGGGCAAATTTGTGAGGCAATCCGGGGGGCGAGGGCAGTATGGTCATGTTGTTGTTAACATTGAACCTGCTGAACCAGGGACTGGATTTGTCTTTGAAAACAAGATTAAGGGAGGAGTGATTCCTCGGGAATATATCAGTTCCGTTGAACAGGGAACTAAAGAGGCTCTGGTGACTGGGGTCTTGGCTGGTTATCCGGTTATCGATGTGAAAGTAGAACTAGTGGATGGATCATATCATGATGTTGATTCTAGTGAGATGGCTTTCAAAATTGCCGGATCTATGGCTATGAAGGCTGGAGTGAGACGAGCCTCACCGGTCCTTTTGGAACCGATTATGGACGTTGAGGTTGTAACGCCTCAAGATTATATGGGTGATATTATAGGTGACCTGTCATCTCGCAGGGGAAAGGTTGGAGCGATGGCAGATCGTGCCGGAGCTCAGGTGATAGGTGCCAGTGTTCCGTTGGGAGAGATGTTCGGATATGCGACAACTCTGAGATCTTTGAGTCAAGGGAGAGCAGTCTATACCATGCAGTTTTCCCAATACCAAGAGGTTCCTAATAGTAAAGCTGAAGAGATTATCAATACGAATGCAAATTAACGATCAGGTAGTCGGGGATAGATATGAAAGTCGCAAACAACAGTATTGTAGCTCCAGGATGAGAGGAAGATATGAGCGATAGGATCCGGATTAGATTGAAAGCGTTCGACCATTGGTTGGTGGACCAGACAGCTGCCGATATTGTTCGCACTGCTCAAAAGTCTGGGGCGAGTGTTAAAGGGCCAATACCTTTGCCTACGAGAAGGGAGCGCTGGACTGTGCTGCGTTCTCCACACGTGAACAAGAAGAGCAGGGAGCAGTTCGAGTTGCGTACACACAAACGGTTGATTGACATTGTGGACAGTCGTCCACAGACAGTTGATGCTCTCACCAAGCTGGATTTGCCGGCTGGTGTAGACGTGGAAATCAAGGTTGACTGAATCATGGCTGGACTAATTGGAAAAAAAATGGGTATGACCCGAATTTTCGATGAAAATGGCGTGGCTGTATCGGTGACTATAGTGGAAGCTGGGCCCTGTGCTGTCTTGCAAATAAAGGGTCGGAGTAGCGATGGATACGAAGCGGTACAGTTGGGTTTTGGGAGTAAGAAGAAAAGTCGTGCCAGCAAAGCCGAAAAAGGTCATGCGGGCAAAGTAGGTGTTGAGGTTGCACCCA